>JAKSDM010000244.1 GCA_022360135.1 Pseudanabaenales cyanobacterium
AACATTATCAACCTGACCGCTAGAGACAGTTACCTGTTCAGCCTGTTTGGGAAAGAATGTGGCTCTGAGTAGACCAGCGGTTATGCCGATGACTGCAACCGCAGCCAGAATCGGAAAGGGCTTGAGAAATCGATTCCAGAGGGATTTAGGCGTTCTCCCTGGCGGCAGAGCGCCTGGTTGGCCGCCGGGATCCTGTAAGAAACCAGCAGGGGCGGTGGCGGCAACTTGGGGAAGCGTATTCACTTCATCGGTTACTGGCGCGGTAGGATTACCCTGGAGGTCAAAGCTTGTCCCCTGAGCAAAATTGCTCTCAGATTGCAGTTCCGGGTTATCGGCTTTTATCTCGGCAATATATTGTTCGGCATTCAGGAACAATTGTGATAAAATATCCGACTCTTCCGACTCAGTTGAAAAACGCTGCAGAGCCTCTAGCGCTTCAGTTGCACTTTGGTAGCGGGCGCGAAAGTCATAGCAAATCATTCGATCAAGAATTGTTATCAATGTCGATGAGACATTTGGGGCGTGCTTACGCCAGTCGATTTCGCTGGTTCGAGGATCCTCCCCTAACTTCTTAGGATGCATGCCAGTCAAGGCTCGAACACCAATTATGCCGACCGCGTAGACATCGCTGCTGAAGCGAGGTTTCCCAGCCATTTGTTCGTTGGGCATATACCCCTGTGTGCCAATGGCAATGGTTAAATTAGTCCCGGCGGCCGCTTCAATCTCATGCTCAACCGGACGATTACTGACCTGCTTCACTGCCCCAAAATCAATCAGGACAATTCGACCATCCTGGCGACGGCGAATTAAATTCGAAGGTTTGATGTCACGGTGGATAACGTTCTCTTGATGAACAAATGACAATACCTCTAGAATTTCCTTCAGCAGAACGATCACCTGATCTTCTGACCAAACCCCCTCAGCTGAAAATTCCTCACTCAGTTGCTCCCCCTCAATATATTCCTGAGCCAGATAAAACTCCTGATTTTCCTCAAAGTGGGCCAGTAAAGTCGGGATCTGATCGTGGCCGCCGAGCTTATAAAGGACTTGCGCTTCTGTATCAAAGAGGCGTCTTGCCATCTCTAAACTATTGGCGTCAGTTGCTTGAGGGACTAACTGCTTAATCACGCATCGGGGATTACCTGGTAAGTGGAGATCCTCCACCAGGAAAGTTTGGCTAAATCCGCCAGTCCCAAACTGGCTGATAATTTTGTAACGTCCTCCCAATAATGTCGAGTGCATGTACTCCAGCGGATGACCTAGGTTTACGGAATGATTAAGAACGGATGCAAAAGTCTAATCGCCAGCCAACTGAAATCTTAGCTATCTTGCGTTTTAGTACTTATGCAGACGGTCTATTCAACACGAATTCAGGAAGTTACTGAACTCCCTGATGCGGGATTGGCGGATCACCCTTTTGATTATGCACACCTTGGGTTAATTAACTAACTCAGTTAACTAATTCTGACGGTTTATGAGTTCCTAGCGTTGCGTTTCCATCCTAACCGTTTACAACATAATTGATTGAACCTGGGTGAAAAAATCAGCCGCCAAAATCATCATGGCATAATGAGCCAGCAACGGGAATCGGCTAGAGACGCAATTTAGAATAGTTTTATACCCTCCTTTTGATTCTCTCCCGGCAACGACTCTTCCAATCCTCAGGCTGCAATCTTAATCCCCAAGAAACTCCAGAATATGCTGCGCGCTTAGCTGGGGCTTCTCTAGATGTGGCATATGGCCACAGTCCGGCATCCAGATAAGCTGACTGTTGGCAATGACCTGTTCAAATCGAGATGCATCCTTCTGCCTCAAAATCTTGTCCTGCCTCCCCCAAAGAATTAGAGTGGAATGGTGAATTTGGGCGATTTTCTGGCTGAGAAACCCATAGCCGCCACTTTGGGTGAAGGCGATCAGCGCTTCTTTCCAGTTTGGCAGTTGCAGGTGGAGAGCGGCGCAGAGCTCAGCGTCAGGGGTGACAAAGCTGCGATCGCAATAGGCTTTCTGAGAAATTTGTCGCCGCACCTTGGGACTTCGCAAAAAAGCAGTCGCCCAACCATCAAGCGGCGGCATCATCAGCTTCCCTATCGCCGGAGCTGTGGCGAACCCAGCTGCGTCAATCAGCACTAGTTTCTCAACACAGTCTGGATAGGTTAACACAAAATCGATCGCCGCTGCACCTCCCATAGAGGCGCCGACTAGCACAATAGGGCGCCCTATTCTTTGCCGCCAAAAGCTATAGAGATGGAGCTTAATCGCGCCCGGATCAAACGCTGGACTGTGGATCCGATCGGTAAATCCAAATCCCAACAAATCCATCGCCCAAGTCTGAGTTTTCGCGGCTAATAAGGGAAACAAACGGCGAAACTCAAGTACTGAACTATCAAAACCATGAAGCAGTAATATAGGCGGCTCCCCATCTCCCTGCTGGACAAAGGCGGTCGGAATGGGAGTGTCCGCCAAGGGCGTATCGACGGGCTCTCGCTGAATAGTTTGGGCTAGAGCGATTGCATCCGCCGCCGTCAGTTTTTGAATATCAATCGGTAGAAAATCGGGAAACATGCGTCCACCCCTCATGATTCAATCCTGCCCAATTCTCTCAAAGGCTGTGAAGCATAATAACTGGCTATTATCGCCATCATTAACCACCAAAGGGTGCTGACTTGAGGGCGATACCAAATTGTATCCACTAGGCCGTGGATTAACAGACCGGCTTGGGCTGCGATCGCGCCAATTAGCCAATATCCTTGTTTTTCGCCGACCTGACGGAGGCGCTGGAGTTGAGTCCAGGCCTGGTTGAAAGCCACTACCACCAGCCAAAGGAAAATGCCTAGACCCACCAGTCCAGCCTCCACCGCAGTCTCTAGAAAAATGGAATAGGCGCTCAAGGCGGTATAACGGGGCCGCTGGAATAGGGGGTAGATTTTATTGAAGGCGTCATTACCCGGGCCAATGCCTAAGATTGGCCGAGCCCGGATCATGTCAATCACTGCCCCCCAGACATTGAGACGGAAATTGTTGCTACTATCTTTGCCGCCCACAAAGATGCTGTATACCCTTGCTCGCAGCGGTTCGATGAACAGCACTGCGAAAATCAGGAAAGCGACTGCCCCCGCCATCAGTAGCGGTAGCGCCCAGGTTCGCCAGAACTGGGAGAAACGGATACTCCACCAATGAACCAGCAAAATCAGCCCGACAAACGAGGCGGCGACAAAGCCCAGCCATCCCCCTCGACTGAAGGTCAGCACTAGGCAGGGGGTATTCACTAGAAGCATGACTATGGCAAGCGCCTTCTGGGTCCAACTGGGCCAGGCAAATATCGCCATTGCGCTCAGTGGGATGGCGGGTAATAAATAGCCTGCTAGCAAATTGGGATTGCCCAGATAGCTGTAGACTCGGGTTGTATTGGCTAAGGCTGAATTAGGATCCACCCAAGTTGCTAAGGCGTCAGCGCCAAAAAACCACTGGCGCAAGCCGTAGACTGAGACAATCAGGCAGGTCAGGAGATAGACCCCAATCACCCCAGAGCGATGTCGGGGCGATCGCAAAACCCGCGCCATCAATAGAAACAATAGTAAATTCAGGGTTAGTTTAATCAACCCCTGGAGCGCCGCCGCTTTGACGGGGGAAAATACGGTCGCGGCGGCCATCACGCCCCAGTAAAGCGCCACCATTAAATGGATGGGCGTCAACCCAACTCCAACCTCATCCGTCAGGGTTAGCAATAACCAGAAACCGGCGCAGGCAATCAGGAGTACGCCAATCAGGGTGGTCGATACAAAGGGGGCCAGGGCGAATATCAGCCCAATCAGTATCAGCCCGATCGCATCTCCCCACTGCAGCAATCGACTGGCTTGTCGCCAACGGCGGAGGGGCTTGAGTAGGCGGTGAAAGTAGCTCACTTCCCGCCATTGCTGGAGCGAAAACCCTGTCAGTGTTATTTGCCGCCACACTGAATTCATGATTTACCTATCCTTAATTTGGCCGTTCTCAGAGGGTATTTGAAAAACACCGTCGCTGACCGTTAGCGGCGTAAAGCCCCTTGGGCGTATCAGAAAAGCGAAGCCATAGCCGCTAGGCGATCGCATTGGACAGATAGATCCCCAACCATTACGAGAATTGGTCATCGAATGCTTTGCCCCTTGTATGTAGGGTAGTCCATCAGCGATGCCAATAATAGCCATCCATCAGTGCAGCTCAAACTGATGCGCCCCTTCACAGATAGGGTATCATTCCGATTGCCCCCCCGGACGAGGCAAGCCTCACCCTAAGGGCCGACGATCGCATCCTTCGCTTGGCTGCAAAAACAATCATTCCGATCAGTTGCTTTAGCCTATTGCAAGCGCTACCTAATCCGGCCCTCTATTTCAATTTGAGACGTATAGCAGGTCCAGTCAGAACGGGATAGCGTTTTGCCACAAGCCGCAGGGCTACGTTTACCCCAATAGACAAGATAGTTAAACACCAGCAGCGGCATTCCCAACGGTATCGCCAAATACTCGCTCAGTTCATAGGTGGCGGGGATCCCTTCCAGCCGCACTTCGGCGGCATTCAGATTGATCCCGTTCGTCTCTAAGGTGCTGTAAGTAAAGCCCTGCTGCAATTGGTCAGCCAGAGAACACCCGATTACTTCGGGAAAATAAGTAATATCCAGCGCGATGGGGGAAGCGTCAGCATAAATAATTTTTTCTTGCCAGTAGACCTGAGAGTCCTGGCTAGGGAGTTGTAGCTTTTGCACCACCTCACAAGGGGCTTTGGTGAGCTGAAACCGCAGCGAGTGAACATGGCTAGTGTAACCCTGCTGCTTCAGCGCCAAATCAAAGGGCATCAGCGGGTTAGCCATAGAGAAGCTAATTTTATGGCGATCGTTGACAAAAATACCTTTACCCTGCTGCGGGGTTACCAGTCCCTGCTGGATCAGGTTAGCGATCGCCCGCCGGATAGTGGTGCGACTGACGCCAAAGACCTCTCCTAAATCAAATTCACTCGGTAAACGCTCCCCTGGCGCATACTGGCCCGCCTCAATTTGGGCTTTTAACTGTTCTGAGATAACAATATGCAGCGGTTGTTTATCAGCGCTTGGCTTACTCGAAACCATAAAAAAATAAGGGTATTTTTGTATGTCGCTCCAGATATCCTAATTGCAGTACTACTCTGTCTATCCATTTTTGATGGGTAAAAATCCCTTGAAACACTTGAAAATAGATTATAGGCTAACCCGTCAGTAGTTCCTTGACACAGCGTGTCGTTTTAATCCAAAGGACGCCAATTTCCCGAGCCAATGAAAGCCGCCCAGTAGTAGGGATGGCTATAGTCTGGATCTTGCAGAAACGCTCTTTGGGTTTGGGTTAACGCCTCATCCCGTGGGGC
>JAKSDM010001334.1 GCA_022360135.1 Pseudanabaenales cyanobacterium
CTGAGCCTTTAAGCGCCCAAATATACGATAGAACCCTTGGTGACTAAGTAAGGCTACAACTCTCCCTTATCAATCTAGCCTAAGTTTGGCAATGCATCTGGAAAAGTATTACCAGACCTATTCAAGAAAATAATGTTCCTAAAATAACTGACCTGCGATAGGGTAAGTTTGGATTTTTTGACGCCGCCACTCTTGAAGTATTGTCAATCAAGCCTTCTGGTGAATTGCCCCCTTCAGCTATCAGCCTTATATTTACCGATTTCCCAGGAGAACTAAGGTGTAGATTATCCTCCAGTCGTTACAGGATTACACGGGTATCATCCGCCCCTCTTGACCAAATTTCCACTCTGGTGGAGAAGAATAGATTATACAGGGATCAGAAAATTATCGCTTAAGGTTTTCATCTGTTTCTTATTCCTTACGGCGCTCATTGCAATCATATCGGTACTCAGTGGTGATTTCGGCGAAATCCAACTAAAGATGAATGGCGCTGAAATAAGCCATGTGGGCATTGCCCACCCTACGGAATATCAGGGCTTTTAGCGATTTATAAACTCATATTTCAGTGCCATTCCACCCTACACCCTACACCCTGCCTTCACTGAGATGTATGCCACACAAGTGAGAACGCTATCTATCCCTAGAAGCGATAGTTGCGATCGCTCACCCATAAACTCACTGGCACACTATTTCCCTGGCCGTCTATTCTGACCTCCACCACAAACGCCTGCTGGTTTTGCCGTTGCACCTGACTAATGTCAGCATTGATCTGGTTACGTCGGTCTTCCGGCATGTAGTAGGTCTCCAAGCCGTAGATAACCCGCCAACCGGTGTATTCTCCCTTCAAAGCAATCTGGTTATTCGCTAGATCGGTGGGTTGTTTGGCGCTCACGCGCACGGGTTTCCAGGGAACAGGCGGTTTTACATCGTCAGATTTAGGGGCTTCCAGCACCACATAAATAGATTTTCCAATGGATTTGCTGACGATTGGATCGGCATCAAAAAAATTCTCAGCCCCCGGAAGTTGCTCTAACGTTTCTGATTCAGAAATGTCATAGCTGAGCGTCTGGGAATAGCCTCGCAGCAGATCATAGGGATCGACCGGAGCCGTTTGCAGGGTGACTTGTCTGCCGGTAACGTAGGTCAAGGCGTCTGGTGCGGGGATTGCCAAAATCAATCCAGCTTGAAGCGCCAACGGCGCCCACAAACGCCATGCTGGAAGACGGTGTGATGGGGCTGATGTTAACTTTTCAGCCGACTGTTCTGCTTTGGGGATTAACGAGGTGGTTTGCTCTGTTTTGGGGCTGGGATCGTTAATGGGAGAATTAGACGTCATGATGTTTTCTCCTGGGATAAATTTGTAGGAGTTGGCGGTGTAGCGGGTTTATGACGGCGTTCAAACCATAGACCAGCAGTAATCACACTCACACCACATAAAATTAAGACCAATGATTTCAATAACAGATCGGTGTTGTACTCAAATATGCGACTGACGATACCCAAGACTAGCAACACCATGCCTCCCCAAAATGTACGGCGGGCGCCCAGCGCCAATCCATCCCGCAGCAACGCGATCGCTAAAAGGAACAGCATCAGATTGATCAAGAAAGGACCAGTGACAGTTAATTCATGCAGACTGGCCCGCCACCCAAACAGAGTGGCGGTGATCAGAATAAAACAGGCGATTGCTCCATTGTTTACCGACTTTTCCTGAAACAGACTCAGGTGTCTCAGCCAGTAGCTCAGACGCAACCACCCCAACCCAGTGAGGATGATAAAAAACCCGACATCCAGGTAATGCCAGGCTTCCCCAAGCCCTACAACGCCATTGGAGTAATCCTTGGACTCTTCCCATAGCCAATGGAAGGAGTAAATATAAAACACAATACTGAAAAACCATACGGCTAAACTGCGGGCGACTGGCTGGAAGGGATCGATTGTAGCGGGAACAACCGTCGCAGCGGGAAGGCGGCGGGCAGAACGGCTGGAAAACCACCAGATGTCTTTGTCATAGACCCAAAGCAGGGCAGGCGGCAGAGTGAAAGCGATCGCCGCCAACCAAGCAGCATTAGGATCATGCCAGTTTGATAAGGGGTATAGCTCAAACACAAAAAAGGAGGCGAAAGCGATTCCCGCCAGGCCAAACATTACCCGAGACCGGAGCCAATACGCCAAGGGAACGAAAATGAGACTGACCACCAGCGCCATATTGCCCAGCAGGAAGGATATCCAGGCAGTGTCTGGGGCGAAAGAATCTCTGACCCACCAGAAGCACCCATAGCTGATGCAGATCAAAATCCAGGCCAGCACCCCCAAGGAAGTCAATCGCAGGCTATACGCCATGGCTACGACCCCCAGTCCCCAGATGAAGTAAAGTTCATAGACCTGCCCACTCTGATGAAA
>JAKSDM010000815.1 GCA_022360135.1 Pseudanabaenales cyanobacterium
AATCGCCTTTACGAACAGTTCAATCTCACGCGCGGATGTCAGGCGTATGACCTTGATGTGCGCCCATTGAGGATCGCTCATCACCTCGACCATCTTCAAACGCTTAGCTTGATGCTGCGTAACAATCCACCAAACCAGGGATTTCTCTTTTCTCCACACGGCCAGTTGAGGCCAGAATTTCTCATAATTCGTTCCCCAAAGTAGCTCCTTCGAGCGCCACCGACGCCAGGAGCGACGAAGCATTCGCCACAAGAGCGTAACTGATCTAAATCCTCCACGGGCCAAAGTTTGGCAACAATGCCTGTTGTCGTCAACAAAAATTGACTGTCTGGACTAAAGCAAACGCTTCTTACCCAGGTCTCATTGTTCCGAAATTCTGCTAGCTGGTTGCCCTTTAAGTCCCATAGGCGGGTGGTGCGATCGCTAGACGCAGTTGCCAGATAACGCCCATCTGGACTCAAAGCAACATCTTGTAACTTATCCAGATGCCCCTTGAAATCCACTAAGCAGTGTCCTTGCAAATTCCAGAGTTTAGCTGTTCCATCGTCCGATGCCGTTGCTAGATGTTGACCATCCGGGCTAAAGCAAGCATTCAAAAGATTGCTTTGGTGACCCTTTAGTTTAAGCAAATGGCTGCCCTGCAAATCCCATAGCTTAGCTGTGCCATCCGCAGCAGCTGAGAGCATACGACACCCATCGGGACTGAAGTCAACGTTCCACACCATACTCTGGCGCCCTTTAAATACCTGGAGTACCTTGCCTTGCAAATTATGTAAAATCGCTGTGGCATCGCTAGAGGTGGTGACCAGGTGCTGTCCATCGGGACTAAAGCGAACATAGAATCGCCCCCCTTGGCGGCCTCCAAAACTGGCAATCAGATTACCTCCCAGGTCCCACAAGCGAGCAATGCCATCGTCATTAGAATTACAGGCCGTTGCAACATACTGCCCGCAGGGACTAAAGGATATCCCCCAAATTTGATACCAAAACGATATAAAGGTGAGCAGAATAGATTCGCTGAAAACCTTGCCGGGCAAAGATTTATTATGCTCAGCTTCAAATCAAATTGGTATGATCCGTGTGGGCTTTGAATTTTAAGCAGACAGGCATCTTGCTGAACTACCTTCTTTATATCCTAACTTCACAGCGTTGTTAGCTCAGCGATCGCAATTTCAAGCTCAGCCTTCTCATTAACAGGATCGACGAATTTATTTACAGGATTAGCGCCCTCAATTGTTAGATTGGCGATCGCAATTGCTGGTTACATACAGAGGAATTCTGCTAATCTATTGGCCGTGAGGCCAACCTCAGATTTTGGCTTATGTTTGGTCTGATACATTTGCTAGTAGCATTCTTCGTTTTTGGGGTGAGCTACGTATGTAGAAGTATCACGGTTTATCAAAGAAGATTGGTTAGTGGAAATTAAAGCAGATTGCGTCGTAAGTTAATATTTTCTTGCCAAGTCATTAAAATGGGTTTAGCTTAATGTTCATCAAAAATTCATTGGTGAACAAATATGAAAGGCCAACGCTGGTATGGCGTGCTATTGGAAGGACTAACACGCTATTTTTTTCGTAAGTTTCGACGTGGATGGCTGCTGACGCTGACAGCGGGGTTAGCACTGAGCTTGGTGCTGTTAGGCAATGGCGCCGTCTCACAAACTGATGCCGCTGACCCCTCTTCTGAAACAGCCCCAACCAATGCCGTTGTCTACCACTTCAAAGTAGGCGACTTCAAAGCCATGGTCGTCAGTGACGGCGTCCTATCCTTTCCAGCCTCTTTTTTTGTTCCTAAGGCCGACCCTGAAGCGGTCACAGCAGTGCTGACAGAGCATTTTCTCTCGCCAGAAGATGTGTTTGCCCATATTAATGCGCTGTACGTTGAAACTGACGAACATCAGGTGCTGATCGATACAGGCTCAGGTAATAATTTTGGCCCTACCGCTGGTCACTTGCTCGAAAATCTGGAGGCGGCGGGTATCGCCGCCACAGCGATTGACACCGTCATTCTCACCCACGCCCACCCAGACCACATTGGCGGTCTTTTAGATGAGGTGGGTCAGCTGCGTCTGCCCAACGCCCAGTTCTATATCTCTCAGGCGGAATTTGACTTTTGGACGGCGGATACAGTGGAGATGCCCAAATCGCTGCTGGATGTAGAAACACAGGCTGGATTGATTGCAACCGCTAAGGGAAGTTTGAACGCAATTGGCGATCGCACAACCCTATTCGCCATGGGCGATGAAGTGATTCCCCATATCCAGGCCGTGGATGCTGCAGGGCACACGCCAGGTCAGGCTTCGTATCTGATTACCTCTGGAGAAGAGAGTCTTCTGGCCACAGGGGATGTTTTCTTTAGCGATCCGCTCAATCTGGAAAACCCAGACTGGGAAGTGGTCTTTGATGAAGACCCTGAGCAGGGTGTGATTGCTCGTCGTCAGTTGCTGGACACGGTTACGGCTGACCGTCGCTTACTGCTAGTGCCTCACATGCCCTTCCCAGGGTTAGGTCATGTGAGGGCTCAAGCTAATGCTTACGGTTGGGAGCCCGTTGTGTGGCGATTTACGGTTTAGGTGAAAGATAGCGCTCCAGAATTGATTAATGGGGCGCGATCGCACTCTCTCACCATAGTGATAGATTATGTCGTGGGCGATGCTATTCTACGAGAAGGTCAAATAGTGTGAGACGCTACAAGTTTACAAGAGCCCAACTAGCATGAGGTGCGTCAATTGCCTTAAAAGCCTCCGTTTTTCAGTTCTTCGATTTTTTCGGGCGTAAAAGGGTTTTCACCGGCACGTAGGGCATCCAGCCACGCCTGCCGAGTTTGAATCCTGGCTTCTAGCGATTCTTTCCAGTATGCATCAGGGGTGCTGGGGCCTGAGATAAATGCCTGAAAATCCTCGATAGCCCCTTTCATATCTCCTGCAATCGCCCTGGCTAGTCCTCGCCGCGATCGCCAACGCTCCGGAATCGGGTCGAACTCAACAGCGTAATCGCAAGCCTGCAGAATTTCTGCTGCAAACCCATTCAGGGCTGCCTGTAGGCAAAGATTAGCCCACTCTTCCCCTGAAATTCCTACGGCTAAATCTAGAGAATTGACTTGGTTGACTTTGGCGATGGCCTGACCGAATTCTTCCGAGGATATATGTTCAAGCGCTTGTTTAACCAGGGCGGTGGCAGCCAACTGTTGAGCTTTTGATTGTGGGTCAAAGGGCAAATTAGGATCGAGAGCTAAAGCTTCTCGGAAAATGACTTCAGCAGCAGCGGCATCACCCGTTTCGGCGGAAGCTATTCCTTGTTTTATCAAAGCATCAATTGCAATGCGTCTGACTTCTTGTTGGGGATCTAGCTCCAAGTTGGCATCAAGGTCAAGTGCTTTCTGAAAGGTCGCTATCGCTGAATCTATTTCTCCAGCTTGAGCCAGAGCTTCTGCCTCGCCAATATATGCGAACTGCCGGGCGCGGATTTCAGGCTTGAAGTCTAAGTTTGGGTTCCAGGCTTTTGCAGTGCGGAAGATTGAAATTGCCCCCTTTTGCTCCCCCTCTTTGGCCAGTGAATCCCCCTGAGCGACTAGCTGTGAGGCAGCCTTTCGCAGTACTTCTTCGCTTTGGCATACCTCCAACTCAGCTAGCTCATTAGGATGTACCGCCAGGTAATCTTCTAACCATTCACAGCCCTGATGCAAAAGATCATCCAGGGTTTGAGCAACTCGCCAGACTTTAGCTGTACCGTCCAAAGACGTTGTCACCAAGTACTGGCCATCAGGGCTGAAGTTTACGCTTGAGATCATTTCTTCATG
>JAKSDM010001067.1 GCA_022360135.1 Pseudanabaenales cyanobacterium
CTCCCCCTACTCCCCCTGCTTTTTCATCTCAACTGCCAAATCTTGACCGTCTTATCCGTGCTGGCGCTGGCGATCAGTTTACCGCTGCGGTGAATGGCGACGGAGGTGACGGAGCCGATGTGGCCTTTTAAGGTATAGCGGAGTTCACCTGTTTGAATATTCCATATTTTCAGGGTGCTGTCGCTGCTGCCGCTAACAACAGTCTGGTTATCGGCTGCGATCGCCACCGTATTCACCTCTTGAAAATGATCCGTCAGAGTCCGGATTAATTCCCCGGTAGCTGGATTCCAGATCCGGATTGTCTTATCTTTGCCAGCACTGGCGATCAGTTGGCCATCCATACTGATCGCAACCGCATTGACGGAATTGAAATGTCCTGATAAAGCTTGAATCATCTTGCCCTGCTGCAAACTCCACAACCTTACCTGATTGTCAAATCCACCGCTGATCAGTAACTTTTCATCCGGGCTGATGACAATGGACTTGATAATCCCGGCTGCGCCGATCAAAGTCTTGAGTAATATCCCTTTATCTAGCTTCCAGAGTTTGATCGCACGGTCTTCGCCGCCACTGGCTAAAAGCAATCCACTGGAACCGATAGCGATCGCGTTGACGTCTCGGGTGTGCCCTTTGAGCGTATAGAGCAGAGCCCCTTCTGAAAGATCCCAAACTTTGACGGTATCATCATCACTGCAGCTAGCGAGAATTTGCCCCGTCGGACTGACGACAACCGTGTTAACCCCTCTGGAGTGGCCTGTCAAAGTATAAAGTTGGGCCCCTGTCTGGATATTCCACACCCGAATGCTGTCGTCCAGGCTGCCGCTCACCACAGTGGGTGTCTTCGGGTTAAAGGCCGTTGACATCACCCAAGAGTTATGACCTGTTAAGGTTTGAGCACAGCTCCATATCGCATCCCTGGAACCTGTGGCGGGAGGAATGCTGATGGGGCGTTTAGAAGTCGATGGTTGGGGAGAGCTCAAAGGTGGACGGGAGGGTCGAAATCCCGGAGATTGACCCATGGGTTGGGAAGAGACTCTATCAACTCTATCAATAGGAGAGGGGGCCGATTGGCGATCGGTAGGAGGGCGTTTAACCCAGTCTGGATCCGCTTCTTCTAAAGCGGGCAAGGCTTGTAGATCGCTCAGCGCCTCACTGGCAGAGCGATAGCGTTCACTAATTAGATCTTTGACCAAGCAATCGAGAATGGCCCCTAATTGAGGACTAACCGAAACGCCTCTTTTTTGCAGGCGCTCTCGCCACATCCAACGGCCCTCTAAAGGATTGTAAAGGCGTTCAGGCTTATAGCCGGTTAATAAATGCAGGCAGGTGGCGCCGAGACTGTAAAGGTCACTTGAGGGATAGACCTGACCACTCCGGAGTTGTTCGATCGGTGCGTACCCCTCTGTGCCAATCCGAGTGCCAGGAGGTTGAAGGGCGTTGTCTCGGAACTGCTTGGCCACGCCAAAATCAATCAGAACGGGTTTTTTATCAACCTTACGGCGGATCAGATTGGATGGCGTGATGTCTCGATGAATAACCTTGTGATCGTGGATAAACTGCAATACTGGCAGCAAGTCATGCAACAAGGCTCGAATTCCGGCTTCATCAAATGGACCCTGCTGATGAATCTCCTGGGCCAGGGTTTTACCCTCAATCCTTTGCTGCACCAGATAAAGATATTGATCCTGTTCAAAATAAGCCAGCAGAGTGGGAATCTGGGGATGCTCCCCCAGTTCATGCAGACGTAGGGCTTCTTGGTTAAATAACTGTATCGCTTTGTTAAGCGGCTTGGCTCCCTGAGTTTGGGGCGCAAACTGTTTCACGACGCAGTAGGTATTGAGGCGATCGGTGTCCAGCGCTACGTAGGTTCTGCCAAATCCTCCCTGACCAATAGGTTTAATCGGACGATAGTGATCCCTTAGCAGCGGTGTCAACTTAGCCCCACAACACCGACACTGCTCAACATCATCAGGATTGAGCGGGTGAGAACAGGCGGGGTTAAGGCAACAGATCATTTAGGTTGAAACAGTCTCATAACAAAGTTCCTGTTAGCGGACGACTTTGGGTAGAGACCCTTAGGTACATAGTTACAGAAGCGTATATTATCGAAATCTGGGCAGTAGGATAGGGGATCTCACCCTTAAGAATAATGCAGTTTACAAACAGTCTTTAAGCAAACCAAAATTAGGTATTCACTTAAGTCGGCAGTTCTGGCTGGGTAAGAATACCCTAGACCCGCATGAGGGCGATGGTCGCTGACAGCTTCCCCCAACAGGTTGCTTTAGGCCCTAAGGATTCGGATGAGAGGCGCTGATAACGTGAGTTGAGTTGCATTTCTTTACAATTCGTTTTCAGATCGTCAGGATGTGAAAGCCTTGCGGTATGGTGATCATACAGTTATTTGCTGAAATATTCTTAAACATGGCTCTGGCCCCGTCTCAAACGCCTCACAAAAAGGCTAAAGTGCTCCGCCCGGGCGCCCGTCGTCCCGCCAAAGACCTCTGCTACGCCCGCTTTTCCATCGATTCCCACTTCACTCGCAACTATCTCTATGTCAAGCGGAATCACCCCGAAAAACTGGCAGCCCATGTACCCGAGTACGCCGAGCGAATTGTGGGGCAATATACCTTGCCGGATTAGTCCCATTCCATGAGAATTCTGCTGGTTGATGACGAAGTTGAACTTACCGATCCGTTAAGTCGTCTATTAAACCGCGAGGGATATGACGTGGATGTTGCGACGGATGGAGCAGAGGGAAGTCGTCTGGCCAGTCAGGGCAAGTATGACCTGCTGATTTTGGACTGGATGTTGCCTCAACAGAGTGGGTTGAC
>JAKSDM010001440.1 GCA_022360135.1 Pseudanabaenales cyanobacterium
ACACCCATGAAAACCACTACCAATAGATACCTCGATGTCGTTCTATAAGGAATAAACCGATGATGACGCGATCGCACCCCAATTTAGCCCTCAGTTTCACCTTGGCGATATTGTTAGGTCTGATGAACAGTAGGCCAGCCGCCTCGCACCCAGCTGATGGGGGGCAAACGGAAGCCCGCAATCAGACCTCTCGTCAGGCGTCTGAATCGCCGCTGCCGCCGCCGCCAGCAACACCGCCGCCAGCGGGACAAAGGACACCTGGAGGGGGTCTGAGTGGAGAGGATGCAGGTTGCCCCCAAAAGTCACAGACGTTGACGGCGCTAACCCCAGTCAATGGGCAGGGCGCAACTCTCTCAGAACAACCGACGTTTTGGTTCTATATACCCTATACGCCTGAAGAGATCCGGAGGGGGGAATTTTCCCTGCTCACCCAAGATGAAACCCAACGCCTGTACCGCACCTCATTTGAATTGCCGGAGACGCCGGGATTGGTTAGCATTCGGTGGCCAGACTCGACGGCCTTTAGTCTTTTGGAGGGCCAGTACTACCATTGGTATGTGAATCTCTACTGCGCCGCCAATCTGACCACTCAACCGGATCTGAAAATTAATGGCTGGGTCCAGCGGTTGGCTTGGACGCCTGAGCGGGAATACCAGGTCAACACCGCCTCCGCCGAGATCTGGTACGATGCCATCGCCCGCTTGGCTGAGCGCCTCCAAACCACTTCCCCAGAGACAACCAGGCTGAGGCAAGATTGGGCTGAATTGTTAGAGTTAGTCGAACTGAGCGAATTAACCCCAGCCCCCCTGGTGGGGCCGGTAATTCCGATGGATGACTAGGATTGAACCGCTGTCTAGAAGGAGGGGAGGCAGGGGGAGAGGGGGAAGATGGGGGAGAGGGGGGATGGGGAGGCAAAGGCGACAGGGCCAGAGAATTGGATGATCAGGGAGATTCTGACTCCGAGCAAATGAGGTAGAACCTCCAAGGGTGTTCCCAGCCGAAAACTGAAAAACAGAACTCAAGTTTTGGCAGATTGGGTCAGCATGATTCATGAAACATGAATCTTCCCCCTCTCCCCCCTCTCCCCCGCCCCCCCGCCCATTTTCTCTAGAGCCAATTCCCAACCAACACATACGTGGCCCAAATGTGAGGCGCTTTATAGCCCTGCTCAAAGATGGCTAACTGGGCCTGACGGAGTGCCTGGGCTCGGCTCGTCCCAGGATTTGACAACTTCTGGTAGAAGTGAATCATGAGTTGAGTATTCGGTCTATCTTGGGCTTCCCACAAGGTGGATATGGCGCTGCGTACACCCGCCTGAACCGCAATGCCAGCTAACCCTAACACTGCTCGGTTGTCGCCCTGGGCAGTGGAGCAGGCGCTGAGGACAAGCAATTCGATCGGCGTTTCCGCTTGACGATTCGAGGTCTGAATCAGGGCACCCAGATCCCGGCCTCGAATCAATTCCTGATAGGCTACGATAAACGTCTCTTCCGGGTCAGAACTGAAGACGCCATGGGTTTTCAGATGAATCACAGAGAAGTCGTCGTGGCTGAGTTGCTGCTGTAGATTCTCGGTGGTGAAATCGGTCTCTAGCAGCGGCGGATTGGTATTGAGATCGCGTCCGATGCCAACTAGTTCAGCCACCAGGTTTTCAATTTTAGAGAAGGTTCGACCTTCAATCGTTTGGGGTTTGCCAATCCCGCCCACAAAGACATCAAGTTGCTGAGATAGAGGACTGGGATTGAACAGGTCTAACCTGGGCGCGATGGCGATCGCGTACTTTTCAATCAGGTACTGATCGCCATCGTAGAGCACCGCCATGGGAATATTCCGCAGGGAACCGTCCAGGACAAACACTAAGGTTTCAATCTGAGGATTTTGCGCCAACGCCGACTCAAAGGGGGCAATCAGCCACTGGTAGACAACTTGGGCCGCTATCCGCACTTCAGGCGTCCGATCCGGGGCTTCGCTCAAATCCCGGCGCAACTGTTGCAAGACTTCTTCCACCTGGGGTTGCGGCGTCAGCACTTGAGCAAACCTTAAGGGTTGATCGGGGTCAGGCAGCTCCAATATGACGGCTAAACGTTCCTCTAAAATTATCGGATAGAGGATGGCGGCGGCAGGATCATCCTCAAACTGACTCATTTTACCCGTTTGAGCTAGATTACAGCGGAGGAAGTTTTCCAACTCATTCAGTTGCAAGTTGTCGATTCTTTGGATGGCTTGCTGTAAGTTTGCCTGACTGGGTTGCGGCCTTTCTTCACTGCTCAGCAATAATTCAACCAGCCCCCGATAGACCGGCTCGACGTTATCCCGAAAGGAAAACTGAACCTCGGCGTCAATGAAGAGCAGATCATTGCGAACTAACGCTAGCGTTTCGACAGCGGCGCTGTAGGCG
>JAKSDM010001442.1 GCA_022360135.1 Pseudanabaenales cyanobacterium
CTGCTCATGGGTTGAGGTCAGATTTTCCATTTCGATGACAGTCTTGTTTGATCCGATTACTTTAGGAGCTAACCCCATCTTAAAGGCTCGTCGTTGCAACGCGGCTTCTTTTGCAGGTAACGGAGCAGTGACAGGGACAGGGCTGCCTTCTTCCCATGCATTTTTAGTAGACTCTTTGACGACTGTCCCATTGGCTGTTGTTGAAACTCGACCAAAAGCGCCCTGCCCAAGAACTTTCTGAGGCTTAGGCGGACGCCATTCAACCTTAGCCTTCGTATCAGCCTTCTTCTGAGCTGTAGCTGGTTTTGTATCAGCCTTTTTCGCTGTCGTAGGCTTCGTAGGCGTAGCTTTCGTGTCAGCCTTTTTCGCTGTCGCCCCTGGCTCCCAGATATGGGGTGGTGCTTTATCTAGCCCTTGGTTCTTGCGCTCCCAATATGTTGGACCATAGTCAGGGGTTAGACCTCTCTGTTTAATTAGGTCCAACCCCTGGCGTCGATAGTCCTTGGCAAAGCCGTCATCCGTGAGCCCTTCCTTTTGCCATTCAAGGGTATAGGGAGCCAGGATGTCCCGACAGCGAGGATGGAAGGGGACACGTATCGTCCCAATTTTGTAAACCCTCATGTTCCGGGCGGCGCAAATTCTACACAAAGCCTCACTCGGAACGTTTATGACCTGGACATGCCCAATGCCGCTTTCTTCGTATTGCTGTTGAGCCGCGTCATTAAGAGCGCTCATCACCTCAGTGCGGGCGATCGTTTCAGCCTTGCCTTTCAGCTGAGACACGCCAAACCGACCCTTCATCTGATCTGTCCCACGCAGGACACGAGCGACCTTGCTTGCGCCCCAACCCTGGATCAATCCCTGCTCAACTACACCGGATACCGCCCGCTTAAAGTCATCGTTATAGCGGTAAAGGCGCTCTACTCCATCACGGGCTTGCAATGCCGCCGCTTCTATCGGAATGCCTGAAAACTCGTGCAGGGGATAACCTGGGTCAATCAGCTGAACAAG
>JAKSDM010001269.1 GCA_022360135.1 Pseudanabaenales cyanobacterium
GCTACCGTAATCTGGTTCAGACTCTGTCGAGTTTCATCCACCAGTTTGGTGCCTATCACCACCTGCTCAGTTCCAGATTCCATCGCCTCTACCACTTCATTCGTTTCCGTCTGAATACCAATCACCAGGGTTTTGATTTCTTCGGTCGCTTCAGCAGAGCGTTGCGCCAGCGCTCGCACCTCAGCTGCAACCACCGCAAAGCCTCGACCTTGCTCTCCGGCTAGGGCGGCCTCAATGGAGGCATTTAATGACAACATCTTAGTTTGTTCGGCAAAACTGCTAATCAGGTCCACAACCGTGGAAATCTTTTGGGACGATTCCCCCAAACGCTTCACTTTCTTTGCCGTTTCAGCCACGGTCGCCCGAATTGCCTGAATACCCTTGACAGTTCGGTTCATAGCCGCATCTCCTGATTTCACGGTTTGCGCCGCCTGTTGCACTGCTGTTTCGGCTTGCAAAGCATTGGCCGCCAATATCTGAACAACCTCCGCCATCTCTTCAATTCGTTTTAGGGCGGCGACAATCTCTTCAGCTTGCTGCGACACCTCAGCAGATAAATCTTGGACGGCGATTTCACTGCTGAGGGTAGTTTGAGCCACCTGATTAGCCGTCACTTGCACCTGGGTGACAATTTTCCGCATGTTATTGACAGTGGCGTTGTAAGAATCAGCGACGGTGCCAATTTCATCTGGAGTCACTTTGGCCTGAACCGTCAGATCCCCTTTTATAATGGGGGCCAAGTCATAGATTAGGGTCAAAGCGCTTTGTTGTAACTCCTCCCTCTGTTGAAGTTGCTCTGCCGCCAGGTTTGTCGTCTGCTCTAGCAGTTCAGCTCGGTAAGTCGTCAGTCCTAGCTCTGTCGCAAGCTGCCGCAAGAAAACAATCTCAGTCTCTTTCCAGGGGTGCGGCGCCGAGCAATCGTGGGCAATCAGCAAACCAAACAACTGCCCTCCCCCGACCATGGGAGTCACTAGACTGGCCCTTACCCTTAGGCGCTCCAACAATCTGCGGTGTTCTCGATGGAACTGAGTCTGCGCAATATCATCAACCACCATCACACAACCCTGGCAGTAGGCTTCGCGCAATTCCGTCGGGATGCAGGAGTCGCTGACATGTAGCTTCAGCGCACTGGGAAAATTGGCGTCAACTGACTCTGAGATAATGCCTTGGTTGGAGCCGATATCGAAGCGATAAACAACCACCCGATCCAGATTGAAAAGATCCCGAACCCCTTTAACCGCTTGATCGTAGATATCTTTGAGATCGAATATCCGCAGAGGGCCTGACCCTTTGGCGACGGTTAATAACCGATCCTGCTCAGCTTCAAAAGATCGGACTTCAAAAAAACTCTGGAGTTGAGCCGCCATGCCATTGATATTAGCGCTGAGAACCCCCAGTTCATCCTTCCCCCCTATCGGCAGTCGGCTATCCAGTTTGCCTTGACCAATTTTCTCTGTCACGTCCGCCGCCAACAGCAGTGGATGGGTGAGCCAATGTCCGAGGAATATTGCCAAAGCAGCGACTAGCAAGGCGGTCAGACCTGTACCCAGAGCAATAGTCTGCAACAATCGTCTTCGGGTGGCAAAGGCAATCCCTGAATCGGTGGTAGTGACGACACTCCAGTTCAAGCCGCCAACTTCTCCGATAGCGGAATAAGCGTTCAACTGAGAGTTGTGGGACAACCAAACCTGATTCACCTTTTTGGCGTCGACGGTTGGGAAAAGCGGCAGTTTGTCAGTAACCAGCGCCCCGACTAGGGTGTACTCCCAATCATGGGAATTTTGGAAGATCTTGCCTGAACTGTCAATCAGTCGGTAGGTGACAGTATCCGGCAGACTATCAGCCCCGAAAACCGCCGCGCCAATATTTTTCACCGGTATTCTCGCCACCACGACAGCGGTTGTTTCTCCAGTCTCTTTTTGCACCGGAGCAGCCAGGTAAACAGCTAGCGGAATTGAGTCTGCAGAGGTCACCTCAATGGGCTCGCTGACTACCGCTTTATCGGTTTCAAGCGCCTGTTCGAAGTAGGAAAAATCACGTTTCTTATCCGTCTCTGACGCTATTCCCCGCGTATGGGCCAACAGATTGCCGTTGAGGTCGTAAAGGATGATATCCTCATAGGCGGCATAGTCTTTTATCGCCTGGGTGAATTTGTCTTCTAAGACCGGCTTAGCTTGGGTTTGCCATTGTTTTGACGATGGCGCATTTCCCTCTACCCGATTAACCGCTATGCTGGCTATTTCTGCAAAGGTTGTCACGTTGGCCAGACGCTCTAACATGAAATGGGTCAGCTTATCTGACAACTGGGCGGCTTCAGCGATTTTCGCCTGAGTCACTTGCTCGGTTTCTGTGTTCTTGGCTAAAAGATACGCCATTCCA
>JAKSDM010001358.1 GCA_022360135.1 Pseudanabaenales cyanobacterium
ATTTGCCTTAGATCAAAAGGCAGTTTCATTAAAGCTAACTCAAACTCATGCCATATGGTAGATACGAAATTTATTGGGTTTTCTAAATCGATCATTCGACCCGCTGCCGCTCTAGTCCTGCTAGCTCTAACCGCTAATCCTAGCTTTGGCGCCGCAGCTGTAGAATCCCCCAAAGTTCCTGCAGCAAGTTTGAACAGCCAAACACCCCCAACCCCTGCCCCTAGTTCTTTAGAAGAAGCTTATACATTAGGCGCTGGCGATCGCATTAATATTGAAATCTTTCGGGTGCCTCAATATAGCGGCGAACAAGAGGTTTTAATTGATGGTTCGCTAAATCTAGCTGTCGCTGGCAAGGTTCCCATTCAAGGTTTGACCTTGAATCAAGCCGCTGGCGCCATAGCCGCCGCCTATTCGAATATACTTAGAAATCCTCGTGTTACGGTTAGCCTAGTAACACCTCGTCCATTTCGAATTGGGGTGGCCGGTGAAGTGACGCATCCAGGTTCGTACACCCTTGAACGCCAAGGCGCCCAATTCCCCACGGTGACAGGTATTATCGAAACAGCTGGTGGAATTACCCATTCCGCCGATCTCCGACAAATCCAGGTGCGGCGACCCCAAAGATCTGGGATAGACCAAATCATCTACGTCAATCTCTGGGAATTTCTCCAGACAGGTAATCTGACTTACGATTTAACTTTGCGAGATGGCGATACCATCTACATTCCAGCGACAGACAGCTTCAGTCTAGCCGAATCCATCCTGCTTTCGTCTGCTAGCTTTGCAGCAAATGAAAACCGACCCTTGAATATTGTTGTGGTAGGCGAAGTCTTTCGCCCAGGCCCCTACACCGTTACCGGCACAGCCAGTACTGGGGCGGCGGGTGAGACCGGCTCAGGGGGAGGGTCTTCTGTACCCCCCACAGTAACTCGGGCGATCCAAGTCGCTGGCGGTATCAAGCCCCTAGCCAACATTCGAGAAATCCAAATTCGCCGACGCACTCGAACCGGACCTGAACAAACTATTGATGTCAACCTTTGGCAGCTTTTACAGACAGGCGATATTTCCCAAGACATCGTTTTGCAGGAGGGAGATACCGTTCTGGTGCCGGAGGCCGACCCGGATGCTGAACCGCTGCCGCTCTCCGAAGTCGCCGCCGCCAGTTTTTCTCCTGACACAATGGCAGTGAATGTAGTGGGTGAGGTGAATAGCCCCGGTGTCACTCGAGTCCCTCCCAACGCCCCCTTAAATCAAGTTCTATTAGCGGCGGGAGGATTCAACAATCGGGCTCGTAGAAAATCGGTCGATTTAGTTCGTCTTAACCCGGATGGCACAGCCACTCGCCG
>JAKSDM010000035.1 GCA_022360135.1 Pseudanabaenales cyanobacterium
AATTACTGCTTAATCCAGAAACCGGGCGAGCCTTATCGGCGGTTGAACGGAACTATTTCATTCGAGCCCATCAACATCCTCGACCGCGATTGGATGTGCTGCCGATTTTGGCGGCGCTGCAGGATGACGATCAGATCTTAACGCCGATTACCGGTATGGATAGCAGTGACGGCTTAGCAAATGCGGTTTTACAAATTTGTCAGGCGAGTCGGGTGGGGGCCAGACTGGTGCGATCGCAACTCCCCATGCCAGCCGCCCTGGCGCGTTGGGTCGGGTCTGAAAAGGCGCTAGATTGGACCCTACATGGGGGAGAAGACTTTGAACTGTTGCTGTGTCTGCCCGTTGATAAGGCAGAGGCTTTGGTCAAGCGGTTGGGTAAGGGGGCGGCCATTATTGGCCTCACAACGGCGTCAACGGCAGTGATGATTGAGCATGAGGGGAAGGGGGGCGATCGGCAATACCTCTCCTTACAAGATGGGTTTCAGCACTTTTAAATCACCGCCACTGGATGTTACCCCCTACACCCCACTTTACCGAGCTGGACTCAACTCTAAGTGAAAATGCTATGTAAAAGAAGGAGGGAGCCATGCTGTTACAAACGAGCATCACTTAATATAAATCGAGATAAGCCTGGACCTCACCAAGATGGCGTTGGAGGGTAAACCCCAGCTTTTCGCAGAGGTGTTGCATAGCCCGGTTATCGGCCAGGATATTGGCTGAGATTCGCTTTAGCGCTTCGGCCTGACCAATGGCCACCAGCGATCGCAATAACTCTGTCCCCAACCCCTGGTTCTGATAGCGATCGTTGATCAACAAGCCAAATTCGGCTTCGTTGCGGCCATGGAGCCGACTAAGACGGGCCACCCCAAGAATCGATCGTTCACTGCTTTCCCGATCCCAGTGCTCAGCCACGAGAGCCATTTCTCGCTCATAGTCAATAAAACAAATGCGGGTGAGGCGCTCATGGGTCACTCTGGCCTGCAGCTTAATCAGGTGAAAATAGCGAAAATAGATACTCTCTTCCGATAGGGTTTGATGAAAGTCCACAATCAGCGGTTCATCTTCCGGTCGAATCGGTCGAATTGTCACCTCCAGGCCATTACCCAAGGTCCAGGGTTTGATGTACTGACTGGGATAGGGGCGAATGGCCGGTTTAGGCAAGCGCTCGGGGGTGACTTCCGGGCCATGGAGCACCACCCGCGCATCCAGCGCCAGCAGATGATGGGGGGCCGCTAGGAGGGGATTGATTTCAATTTCCTTGATTTCTGGATATTCCACCACTAACTGGCTAAATCGCACCAGTAACTGTTCAAGGGCCGCCAGATCGACACTGTTCTCACCTCGCACCCCCTTGAGGGCCGTATAGATCTGGGTTTGTTCCATCAAGCGCCGCGCCAAGGTAGTGTTGAGGGGCGGTAGGCCGAGGGCGCGATCGCGATAGACCTCCACTAACCGTCCACCGCTGCCAAACAGCAAGACTGGACCAAACTGAGCATCTACGCTACTGCCCAAAATCAGTTCGTAGCCAGTTTGAGCCGCCATCGGTTGCACTGTCGCCCCTAAAGAATCTCCCGGTTGGCCAATAGCGGCAATTGCCTCGTAGGCCGCCCGTACAGCTGCTTCGTCTGGCAAATTGAGCTTGACGCCGCCCACATCAGTTTTGTGGGTAATGGTGTGAGAATGGAGTTTGAGCACAACCGGGTAGCCGATCCGGTGAGCGATCGCCACGGCTTCATCGGCCGAGGTCGCCAGTTCGGTTTCAACGGTGGGAATACCGTAGGCTTTTAGCAATTGCTTGGATTCCCATTCACTCAGCAGGCGTCGATTCGCCGCCCTAGCGCTGGCCAGTAAATCGGTGATCGGAGCCGGGTCAAAAGCCAAGGTGGTCGCTAAACAAGGCGTCTCATAGAGGGCGCGCAAGTTATCGCTATATTGGGCCATCAGTGTAAAAACCTGGGCCGCCGCATCCGGGAAGGGCAACGTAAAAATGCTGCTCTGATTGAGTTGGGCTTCTCCCTCTGCCACAGTCTCTGTCCCCATCCAACTGGCCAGTAGGGGTTTATCCCGCCACTGCTGAGCCCTGGCTTGAAGTTGCGCCGCCGTTGCCGTAGGCTGAGTCATCGCCTGGGGAGTGAGGATCACCAACAGGCCATCGCTATTAGGATCTTGGGCTAAAACGTCTAGGGCTGCGCCGTAACGCTCGGGGGGCGCGTCGCCCAGAATATCAATCGGATTCTGACGACTCCAATAAGGCGGCAACACCGCATCGAGAGCATTCAGGGT
>JAKSDM010001286.1 GCA_022360135.1 Pseudanabaenales cyanobacterium
AAACGCGTGGGTCGCGATCAACCCATCCTCTCCGCCGCCCTCCTACTCACCGCCGTCGCCCGCATTTATCTCGGCGCCTGGATTCCCAACCACCAGCCCAGCTGGGTGAAATTAGGTCTTCCAGGCGCCACAGAAGCCCTCACCTGGGGCTGCAATGACATCGGCGGCACCCTGATGGAAGAACACATCACTACCATGGCCGGCGCCCAAGGCGGCGACCACATGACAGTAGAAACCCTACAAACCGCGATCGTGTCCTTAGGCAGACCCTATCAGCAGAGAGATACGCTCTATCAACCCGTTAGAAAGCAACGGTTAGTAGTGAATGGCTAGGGGTAGAGAGATTTTGGATTTTGGATTTTGGATTTTGGATTTTGGATTTTGGATTTGCTTTCCCCCTCCTCCCCACCTCCCCCTCCTCCCCCTCCTCCCCATCTCCCCCTCCTCCCCATCTCCCCCTCCTCCCTCCTGCTTGCTATAATCAACAATTGTGTCAATTAACCAAGCTGGAGACTCCCATGGCTCGTAGATGTGACCTGACAGGCAAAAAGGCCAATAATGCCTACGCTCTTTCCCACTCCCACCGTCGCACCAAGAAATTGCAGCAGGTGAATCTGCAGACGAAGCGGGTGTGGTGGCCCCAGGGTAAGCGTTGGGTTAAGCTACGGTTGTCTACAAAGGCGATTAAGACGCTGGAGCATAAGGGGATTGAGGCGATGGCTAAGGAAGCCGGAATTAATCTCAGCTACTACTAGGATGGTGATTGATCCCAACCATTCAAGGTTCTAATTTGAGGTAGCCAAATATAGTTGAGATATCACCAAACTGGCTGAGTTTAGTGATCATAATTTGAGTTTGTCGAGCAGGCGGAATCATCCCGACTAGAAGTTTTAAGCAGACCTTTCCTAGGATCGAAACCTTTAGAAAGGAAAAATCATGCTTAATGGCCAACCATAAGTATCGCCTTGCGACTAGGCGCTTGGATTTTTCTGAGGAGCTTTCAAGGGCTTTATAGAGCAAGATTTTATACAGATTACCAAGGCTATACGGTTTGAGATACTGAAGTGATTTAGGCGCTTGTTTAAAAACGCGCTCAATTACCTTGAGCGTTTCTACTTCCATCCTGGTAGTGTTAGTTGACATGGTCTGCTCAGATATTCGATACAATACCTGGGCAGACGATACGGCGACGAAATGATAATGAACCGCTAGCCGGAGATACATTTCCCAGTCTTCAGCTGATTTAAGGGATTCATCGAACCCGCCGACTGCTTTTAAGGCTTGATGGCGAATCAAAGGGTTAGACCCGTTTTCTAAGAAATTGGTGAGCAGCAAATACCGATAGACATCTCCACTAAAGCTTAAGTAATACCCTCGACGTAGAAAGTGACTCCGCTTATTAATACAGTTGGTCCAACTGTAGGCGACGGCGGCGCCAGGGTTTTCTTGTAGGGCCTGATACTGAGCTTTGAGCTTGTTAGGGGTCCAGAGGTCATCGGCGTCAATAAATGAAACATAGTCTCCGGTCGCTTTAGCAATGCCTCGATTACGACTTGCCGCCAGACCTGAATTTTGATAGGAAAATATTTTTATTCTGGGATCGCTAAATTCTTCAGCGATCGCCAAGGTGGCGTCTTGAGAACCATCATTAATAATAATCAATTCAAAATCAGAGAAAGTTTGTTCTAACACTGAATTGATGGTTTCGCGGATGGTTTGCTCACCATTAAAAACTGGAATAATGACCGATATAGTAGCCATCTACTGCACTTAAACCCAAGATCAGATTGAGGGAATTTCAGCTCTAATATGAATTAAAAGCGTTTCAAGATTCGCCAGATGATTCATTTTTTCTAGCAGGTGTCTAGCCAAACTATGGGGAAGTGAAATTACAATCAAGCTCTTGAATAGGACCTTCCAAATAACTCGTTTTCGAGCTAGAGAGGGTTCATTAATAATCGCCAGCAAGAGAAATTTAATGGCGACCAGTCCTCTTTTTCGAATCGGTGTTCCATTCAAAGCCTTGAACGTAAGATACTTATAAACATTGGCCAGGCTATATGATCTAAGATACTTTAGAGACTCCGGCGCTTGAGAAAAGACCTTGTTAATTACTTTCAGCGTCTCTGTTTCCTGTCTGAAGACATTAACCGACATGGAATCCTCCGATACCCGATAGAGAACCTGTGGAGAGGTAACGACGACAAAAGGATAGCGCGCCGCCAATCGCAGGTATAAATCCCAATCTTCAGCCGCTTTTAAGGATTCATCAAGGCCGCCGACCTCAATCAAAGCCTGCCTGCAAATCAAAGGATTGGAGCCATTGTCCAAAAAATTAGTTAACAGTAAGCGGGTAAAAACATTTCC
>JAKSDM010000392.1 GCA_022360135.1 Pseudanabaenales cyanobacterium
ACAAGGCCGCCGCCGTTGAATGCGGGGGCGTTCGGCACGACTCACAAGTCCCGATTGACACGGGAATTCCCTGGCGTGTGCCGGGTAAGCGTGATATGCTTCGGGGCCGTGGTTGCGCCCGCATTTGGGGCGTGGTTAACCCGTTTTTTCGCGGTGAAACCCCGGTTTGGGAGCCGAGAGAAGGATGTATCAACGCCGTCGGATTTTCGGAGCCGCCTGCTCGGCCGCGCTTGCGGCCGGGATGGCGTTGCCCGGCTACGCCGCCGACGTCGAACTGGTCATCAACCTCAACGCCGGCGGGGCATTGTCACTACGGTCCACCACCGGTTCGGCCTTCGACATCGCGGGCTATTCGCTGGTCTCCACCGGCGGCTTCCTCTCCGACACCGGCGACGAAACGCTGGGCGGCCAGCTCTCCCCGCTGCTGTTCGACGTGGACAACGTCGGCTCCGACGAGGTCACCATGTGGACCCTCGGCGGCGGCGGCTTCAACCCCGATCTCGCCCTGCCCGCCTCCCCGGCGTCCCAGGCCCTGAACCTGGCCTGGATCGGCGGCGGCGACCCGCTGCTGGACCTCACCCTCGAATACGGCCTCAGCGACCCGCTCGAGCCTCCCGTGGCCACGGCTGATCTCGTGGTGATCAACCCGGTCCCCGGCGACTACGACGCCTCGGGCACGGTCGAGCAAGGCGACCTGGATTTGGTGCTGTTGAATTGGGGTGACCCGGCCACCCCCGTGCCCGCAGGATGGGTCAACCAGCTCCCGACCGGTTTGATCGACCAGGACGAGCTCGATGGCGTCCTGTTGAACTGGGGTAATACCTCAGAGCCGGGTTCTGTTGGGGTTGCGGTTCCCGAGCCATCAGCTATGATCGCGACGTGTTTGGCCGGTCTTGGCCTGCTTGGTCGCAGGAATGTGAGGATTTGAAAAAACTTCTAGAAAAGGGCTTCCCAAGCCCCAACGCATCGGTTACTATTCCTCTACACCCCGAACTCTCCGGATGGGAAAGGAGCTTTTTATGAAGACTTTGATTGGTGCATGTGCAGCTGTTTTGATTGGTGGGGTCGCGTCGGCCCAGTACACCGACTTCCGCGCCGAGCAGATTGACCCCGGTTCGGATTTGCCGGGTTTTGTGGTCAATGATCTCCTGGGCACGTTTACCGGTCAGTTG
>JAKSDM010000556.1 GCA_022360135.1 Pseudanabaenales cyanobacterium
TAGGTGCTTGGCCATGATATTCCAGTCGCCGTTGCCAGTCAGTCTGGCGGCTTCAATAAATCCTGCTTCCCGTCGCAAGAGCACTTCTGAACGGATCACCCGGGTATACAGCGGTAGGTTGATGATGGCGGTGGCGTAAATGATGTTTTCCACCGTGTTCCCCAGAGCCGCCACCAGTCCCATGGCCAGCACGAACAGAGGAAACGCCATCAACGTGTCGATGCCGCGAGAAATGATGCGATCGCACCAGCCGCCAAAATATCCGGCGCAAATCCCCAGAACACTCCCCATCAGAAACGACAGCGCCACTGCTAATACGGCGATGCCCAGATCTAATTTAGCGGCTACAATCACTCGACTGAGGATGTCTCGACCCAGTTGATCCGTGCCGAACCAATGGGTTAATGATGGCGGTTCGAGCGCGATCGCAGAATTGCTGGCGAGGGGCTCATAGGGAACGATGACATCCCCCAAAACAGCGAACAGAACAAATAACAGGAATAGGGTAAAAGCGCTGAAAGTGAGGAGATTTTGACTGATGATGTAGCGGGTGTGGCGGAGGGTGTTGGACATGGGAGGCAGGGGGGAGAGGGAGCAGGGGGGAGAGGGAGCAGGGGAGAGAGGGAGCAGGGGAGATAAGAAGGTTTTTGGGAAATGAGGTAGTGGAGGATACAGAGGGAAGAAAGGAGGAGAGATAGGAAAGGGGCTTTAAAGAAGAGGAACGGGACTTTGGACGCAAGGGAGAATTGTTTTGAGTTGTCACAGTCAGACTTTCTTGCCGAGAGTGTTCAGAAAATCTTGTCAGATATGGCTGCAACTCTGGATTTTCATTTGAATAATTGTGGTTTACATAACATTCTGCCCCCCTGCTCCCCCTACCCCCTCTCCCCTGCCCTACCCATCCACCCTCGCTCTAGGATCAATCACAACGTAGAGTAAATCGATGAATAAATTCAGTCCTACATACAATAGGGCCATGGTCAAAATGAAGCCTTGGATGGGGGCGTAGTCTGAGGCGACTAAGGCTTCGACGGCGTAGGAGCTGACTCCAGGCCAGGCAAAGACTTTTTCGACCAAGATATTGGCTCCGAGTAGGAAGGAAAACACGACGCCAAGGGTGGTCACAACGGGGAGCAGGGCGTTGCGAAAGGCGTAGCCGAAAAGGATTTGTCGAGGGGGTAGTCCACTGGCGCGAGCGGTGCGGATAAAGTCACTGGAGAGCATCCCCAGCATGGATGCCCGTGTAACCCGGGCTAGGGGAGCCAAGGCAAACAGTCCCAGTGTCACGGCGGGTAAGAAGAGTTGGGCGGCGACAGATCCAAATAGCCCTAAATCTCCGGTCAACAAGCTGTCAATCAGGTAAAAGCCAGTGATCTGGGGAGGGGAACTGTAGAGGAGACCCAGTCGTCCCAAAGGGGCTGGGGCAAAGCCCAGTCGGTAGTACAACACATACACCAAAAATAGGCCAGTGAAAAAAGTCGGCAGCGACACCCCTGCTGTTACCAGCAGGCGCACTCCGTGGTCAATCCAAGAATTGGGACGGGTGGCGGCGAGGATGCCGAGGGGCAGAGCCAGGGCGATCGCCAACACCAACCCTGCTAGAGTCAGCTCCAGGGAAGCTGGGAGCCGAGTCGCCAGATCGTATACAACGGTTTGGCCGGTGGTGAGAGATACGCCAAGGTCGCCTCGAACCAGCTCCCCAATATAGATAAAGAACTGCTCTGGCAGGGATTTATCGAGTCCCAGAGCGCTCCGGACTTCCTCAATTGCGTCCGCAGTGGCGGCGGGTCCAGCGAAAAAGGCGGCGGGGTCTCCTGGCAAGGCCCGCGTTAGCAAAAACGTAACGATGATCACGCCGATAACACTGGGAATTGCCGCAGTTAGGCGCTGTCCGACAATCCGAGAGGTTGAATGTTTAGCCATGCCGGATACTCCCGCGCCCTAGACCTTTTGCAACTGGCGGAAGTCCAATTGACGGTGGAACCAATACTGGTATCCGCTGATGTTGGGTTGCATCGCTACCGACAGCTTGGGTTGCACCAAGGGGACTCGCGGCATCTCTCGCCACGCCGTTTTGATAAAGCCTTTGACGTTTTTCTCGTATTCTGGCTTACCCGGTTCTGAGGCTAAAGCCGCCTCAATTTGTTTGTCCATCTCTGGATTTTTGTAGGAACTGCCATTGAAGGTAGCGTCCTGGCCATGGTAAGCATAAAAGAAGAAATAATCTGGGTAGTTAAGCCAGCCGCCAAAGTTGTTCACAATCATAGGGCGACTCTTCTCCACCAGCACTGAGCGGAAGTTCGCGCCTGGCACCTTCTCAAGGTTCACCTTAACGCTAATTTTCGTCAGTGCCTCTTGAATCAGCACCGCCGTAGGTTCAGCCCATTCTTTCGTGCCCATGTTGAAGGCCAGTGTTGTCTCAAACCCATCGGGATAGCTGGACTCAGCCATGAGCTGTTTGGCCCTGTCCAGGTCGGTCTTATAAGGGGTTGGCTGGGGCCACTCAATGGAATCAGGTTCAAACTTACCCGCGCCATACATCGGCACGGCTTGACCATACAGCGCCGTTTCCATAATGGCGTCGTAGGGGATAGCGTAGGCCACGGCTTGTCGTACCTTCACATCTGCAAAGAAATTCTCTTTTCCCTTGAGCTGTGGGTTAGCGTGCATATCAATGGAATAGAGGCTATTTTCAACTGGCGTGGACGTTAGGGTGAACTTGTCCATCGCCGCCAGTTCTTTTTGATCTTTCTCGGAGAGGTCGTAATTGATATCAACGTCGCCTTTCTCCAACAAGGCTCGTCGATTGCCCGCTTCTGGAATATTCATTACAATCACTTCTTGAATCTGCGGCAATGGCCCCGATTTCCATTTGTCGAAGCGCACTAGGGTGATTCGCTCATTGGGTTTAAACTCCCCCAGTGCGTAGGCTCCCCCTCCGGCGTCATTCATATTCAGCCACTCCGCTCCCCAAGGATCTTTGTCGCTAAGGTGGGGTTTCACCTGTTCTGAGTTGATGATCACCGGAATTGGCACCGCCAGATCAATCATAGTGAGCTTGTCAGGCCGAAGGAACTTGACTCGGAAGGTACGATTGTCTAATACTTCAAACTGATCGGGACTTTCCAAAGCGCCTGCCTTCATTTGAAAGGTGGGGAAGCCGCCGATGGATACTGCCCGGTCAAAAGACCATTTCACGTCATGAGCGGTGACGGGGGCGCCATCGTGGAAGGTGGCGTCTTGGCGCAAATTGAAGGCGACGGACTGGCCATCTTCAGCAATTTCCCAACTCTCCGCCAGTTCTGGCTCCAGCGCCGTGTAGTCATAGGAGAGTGATCCATCCGGCAGCTCTTTTTTGCCGAAGGTCATCAGGCGATCGTACATGGCCCAGGAAATCCCGTAAGCTGGGCGATTTGTGCCGACTCGATGCAGGTCTAGGCTGTTGGGAAAGCCGCCGCCTTGAACCACAGTCAGCTTGGCGTCAAAGACCGCGTCCGCTAATGTAGGGGATTCTCCTGGGTGGTGGATGATGGTCCGGTGCTGCAGGCTTTAAGGCCATTGGCTAGGGTAATACCAGCCACTAGGCCCATACTGGTTTTGATTAGACGTCGGCGTCTCATGGTAGAAAGTAGAAAAGGGATGGAAAGTAGAAAAGGGGATAGAAAGTAGAAAAGGCGGTTGATTTCCTAAAGTTAGAAGTTAATTTATGCTCTGGCCCAGCAAAATTTAGAGAAGAAACCGGGAAGATTGTTCTATGCCAATGCTTTCTTTATCTCGCTATTTGCCTGCTGGATTAATTCTGACGTTAGGATTAGGCGTGACGTTGACAACGACTGGGTGGGTTGGGCGCTGGGAACGACTTTCTCGGCAAAGCGAATTCCACAAGCAAACCCATAACTTAACTACTGCATTACAGCGCACCACTAATCGATATAACGACCTCTTGTTATCGATTAGCGACCTGTACTACGCCACTGCGAATCAAGTCAATGATCGAGTCTTTAGCCGGTTTGTCCAGCGGACGGTGGGGACGTACCCTGGCATTCAAGCCTTGGAGTGGGCTCCGCTAGTGAGCCATGAAGAACGGGGCGTCTATGAGCAATGGCTACAAGACGCGACTCGTCAGGCCCACATCAGCATTACAGAACGAGATCGCGCCGGGAATCTAACCACAGCAGCGGTCCGCGATAGCTATGTCCCCGTCACCTTTTTAGAACCTTGGCAAACCAATGAAGTGGCTCTGGGCTATGACCTCGCCTCGGATCAGACCCGTCGAGTTGCATTGGAAAGGGCCAGGGACACTGGCGAGATCGCAGCGACAGGGCGGCTCCAACTGGTGCAAGAAACGGTTGAGGACCAGTACAGTTTTCTCGTTTTTGCACCAGTATATCGTCAACCTGCGCGAACTCCCGAAGTCAGGCGAAAGCAGCTCCAGGGCTATATTCTGGGTGTCTTTAGGGTAGTGGATGTGGTGGAAAAATCTCTAACCAATCTCAACTACGACATTGATTTTTACATTTTTGATCAAACCGCTCGACCTGAGGATCAGTTGTTAGGGTTTTACGACGCCCAAACTCAGAAGGTGACGACTCAACTCGACCTGCCCCATTCCCATAGACCAGGCATTAAAACACTCTGCTCTCCAGAAACAGACTGCACCCAACAGATTCAGTTGGGACAACGTGAGTGGCGGATTGTGTTTTTGCGATCGGGCCGCCTGTCACCACCTTGGGGGACTTTAGCCGCCCTGTTGATTGGTCTGTTGATCACCGCCACCGTGCTAATCTATTTCTCTCGCTGGCAGTCTGAACTTGAGCGAACGCGTGAGCTAAGCGATCTTAAACTGCGTCTGTTTTCCATGGCCTCCCACGAGTTGCGCACGCCTCTGAGTGTGATCACTATTTCCGCCCAATCTCTGGGGGCTAATCGAGGAAGCCTCACCCTCCAGCAGCAGGCGAGCGCTATTGACCGAATTCAGCTGGCGGCTAAACGCATGGGGCGCCTCGTTAGCGATATCCTCACCCTGACTCGGGCTGAGGCGGGCAAGCTGGAATTCACCCCTGAAATTGTGATGTTAGATTCTTTCTGTCAGCAGCTATTTAGCCAAATTCAACTCAAGTCAGGGCAAACTATTTTGCTAGAGGGAGCCGCCGCCAATACCCAGGCTTACATAGACAAAAAGCTATTACAGTCTATTTTGATCAACCTATTATCCAATGCATCGAAGTATTCGCAGGCGAATAGTCAGATTCGCGTAGTGATTACAGAAGAGGCGAAAAGGTTACGGTTCCAAGTGATCGATCAGGGCATTGGCATTCCAGCAGACGCTCATGGACAGATTTTTGAAGCGTTTTATCGAGGACAGAATGTTGGGGAAGTCCAAGGGACTGGGCTAGGGCTCGCCGTCGTTAAGACTTGCGTCGATTTGCATAGCGGCTATCTCACAGTTGAAAGCGGCCCCGAGCAGGGTGCTTGCATTTCCGTAATCCTGCCTTGGGTGGAGTGAAGATACAGGATTAAATAAGGGGGTAATTTAGAAAATTGGGTTTGAGTTGTAGGGGCGAAGCATTTGGCCGTAAGTTTCCAGAAACTTCTGTTAATTTTGCTCCAAATGCTTCGCCCCTAACGGTGATCCTTCAGGTTGGATAAGTTATTTATCCGCACGCCTAAGCGTCTAATTGACGGTGTTGGCTAATCGATACCCCAAGCCATGTACAGTCTCAATCAAGTTCTTAGGGGCTCTGGCTTTGCGCAGTTTTTGCCGAAGCGCTTTAAGATGCGCTTTCACGGTTTCTTCGCCAGGCGGATCTTCTAACCGCCAAATTGATTCCAAAATGAAGTGACGGCTCAAGACCCGTCGCCCATGACGCATCAGCAGTTCTAATATGGCGAATTCTTTGGGCGTCAGACGCATAGGCGTATTTTGGTAGCTCACCTCATAGGTGGCTGGGTTCAGTTGTAGCGCGTCCCAGGTCAGTGTCGTGGCGGCGCTCGTCTGTCCTCGTCTTAGCAAGGCTCGGATTTGGGCGATCAGTTCGTCTAGGTCAAAGGGTTTGACCATATAGGCGTCGGCTCCGGCGTCTAGACCTGCCACTTTATCGCTGCTGGTGTCTCGGGCAGTCAGCATTAGAACAGGGGAATCTACGCCGTGCGATCGCATTCGCTGACACAACGCTAATCCATTCAACTGTGGTAGGGTAACATCCATCAACGTCAAATCGTAGGGCAGTATGGTGATCTGTTGCCAAGCCATTTCACCATCATAGGCTACATCGACAGTGTAATGCTGAGCCGTTAAAGCTTCCAATAATGATGCCGCTAAATGGTTATCATCCTCGACTAAAAGGATTCGCATGGTTCAAGCCGTTCTCCCTGCGCCGATCGCCCGTCACGCCAATAAGGCGGACAAACACTCGATCTCTAAGGATCATGAGACAATTTGACAATAGACAGTGTAATCCTAGCTACAGTTTTCTGTTGTCAGGGGTTTGGAGATTAGAGGGAAGATGACGTCTTTCGTCGTCAGGATGTCAGACAGGTATCTTCTGCTTAATTTTGCCATTGAGTCCTGACTATTTCCTCTAGTTGGCATTCTGCAGGTATTTAAACTTAAATTCAGTGAAGGTGATTTCTGATACAAAAAAA
>JAKSDM010000046.1 GCA_022360135.1 Pseudanabaenales cyanobacterium
AATGGCTGGCGGAAAACTACACCGTTTATCCATAAACTTTGGTCAATCGATGACATTGAACGGTGCGCCGTTAGACATCAAGCATGGATTAATGCGTTTATTGATCAACACGATAGTGGTCAGTTGGAGTATGGGCAGGCAGATGATCTCAATAGGCTCTGGGAACCCTTCTCCATTTCAGACAAGGAATACTTTGTCTACGGAGAGCAGCAAGATTGTAGCCAGATCCGGATCGAATACCTGCAAACAGCGATTGAAATTAGCGACATGGGGGAATCTTGCATTTATCTCCTCAATCCTCAGGTGGTGACAGCGGAAGGGGAGTGGGAAGCCTGGTTTTTTGGGGATTGGTTGCCCGGTGCGGATCGATATCGTTCATTTCGAGAGATGATGGAGGCGGAATATCAAAATTTTCTCGAATTACGAGATACTCCTCTAGAACAGATTGAGGACTTAACGGAGACAGCAGTCAATCGGGCTTCTGAGTCTTCAAATCAGGAGGGCTGGCCATCCAAACAAGCGGTAGAGCTAACTCAACCAGATATCAAAGCTGAACCAAAAGAAAATTCTGAGGTCTCGGCTGAAGCAGATACAATGTTTGATTCGGCCATAACCCGATTAGAAGAGGCTAAGGAATTTCCAACTACACCGACTGAGCAAACCAGATGGGGGGCGTTGAAACAACTCACTATCGAGGTTCAGACTAGGCAGGTTGCAGGCCGAATAGAATACCGAACCATTGTGAATCCTGGAGTAATCGACCAAAGCCGCACTTGGTCGGCTATCGGAGGGGAGAAACTCCGACAGTGGATTCAGCAACAACTGGACGAAGAAGTACAATCCAATGCCAATTGCCTGTGAGTCTTGTAACTGGGCGAAAATTCTTGATGAACTGACAAACTTTACATTCCTTAATTCTTATCCCCTGGGTTGTTGCATTTAAAACAACTCAGGGAATTCTGTTTTTTGAAACCATCAGGAGATGTCAACCATCAGGAGATGTCAACCATCGGGAGATGTGCTAGATTACACAGAATACGAAACAAAACTTTGTTAAGGTCTTTGTTAAGATAAAGTCAATTATAGTCATGCTGCACAAGTTATAAGAGTGTATTGGGAATATATTTGTTGAGAGAGTGTATACCGCACAAATAATCTCATAACTTATATAGGGTCTCTACATATGTTGTTAAGCAAATGTCGTTAAGCAAAAACATAAAGCGTCTCTAAAGCATGAGGCTGCTTTTCAATTGTGCAACTCGGCATTGTTGTGTTGTTTATGTGGATCCACTCAAGCAGAGCATATGGATGAATATGAAATCAGCACATACCCTTCTCGAGCATTTATTCGGTTTGCCGCCCGAAATCAGCTGATCGCTGATTTGACTGGGCGGGGATTTCCCTTGATTGTCAAGCGTTTTGGAGGGGAGAGCTATGTTCAGAAAGTCACCCCTAGCGATCAACCTGAAACGGAGCAGCCCGGTTCAAATAGTTTTGACATTAATCCAAGTGACTTAGGTATGTCGCCGGATTTTTTCAACCCTAACGAGAAATCTGGAGAGGCCAACTTTGAGCAACCTCGCTCTCAGGAAAGTCAGTCTTCAGGGCAACATGACGAAGCGGCCTCATTGGGGCCAAACTGCGACCCGGCTCAGCAGGCTGCGACCATAGACGAGGCGTTATTTAGGGAAATTACCCAAACCGTCTTTAACCTCAACCACAGCCCTGAACTTTATCAAGCCTCTGGTACTAAGAGAGCGGCTGCTGCAGTTGAAGCGAGAATTGCTGAGGAAATTGTTGAAACCTATAAGCAGATCAAGTTAAAGCAAGAATGCCCGATTGTGCAGAGCTTAAATGCGTTATTGTAAGCGATCGCATCAGGATAATCGGACAGTCAAATCCCATAGCATCTTCCTAGACCATGGCTGTCTTGGTTTAACGTCATAGCCCCTTGCTAAAGATCAGCAGGTTTAACCTACTGATCTTTAGCAAGAGGCTATGGTCGCTGATAGCTTACAAATGACGCCTCAAAGCCATCACATCAGCCACAGATTGACCGGTTTTCAGGTAATCGTCCAGCGCCTTGGTTTTTCTGCATCTGGCGGAACGGCGTTGAGCTTTAAATCAGGGCCGCCGAACCACTGCTGATGACCTGCTGGGCAATTTTCTGCAGCGCTTGGCCAGTCAGCTGGGGTTCCACCACTCAGTTGAAGAAAATGTTTCGTCGATCCATGGGCTTAGGGGCGGATTAAGAGTAAATTATAAAATGAATCTAAAAAAATATAACAATGATTTTCCAGCTCTTCAGTGAGCCTCCCTAACCCTCCCTGTTAAAGGGAGGAGAGGGTTTGCATCAGCTTCTCCCTTTTAGAGGGGTTAGGGGGATTAGTGTTTTTCGATACGTCGATATTCTGAGCAAATGCTTATCCCACTGAGTATCCCCCTATGCAACTAGTTAATGCCTTAAATTTCAAAAACTTACGCGGCGATCTGTTTGGCGGCCTGACAGCTGCGATAGTCGCTCTACCACTAGCTTTGGCTTTTGGTGTTTCATCAGGCGCCGGACCCATTACGGGCCTCTATGGGGCTATTTCTGTCGGCTTCTTTGCGGCTTTGTTTGGCGGGACGCCGTCTCAAATTTCTGGTCCCACGGGGCCTATGACCGTGGTCATGACAACTGTTTTTACGGCGTTAATTGATCAAAACCCAGAAAATGGTTTGGCCATGGCGTTTACCGTGGTCATGTTGGGTGGGATATTTCAAATCCTGTTCGGTGTTTTGCGGTTAGGCCAATATATCACCCTCATGCCCTACACGGTTATATCCGGTTTCATGTCTGGGATTGGGGTGATTATTATCATTTTGCAGCTAGGGCCATTACTAGGTCATGATGGTGGCGGAAAAGTCGTCAACGCCCTCCAAAGCTTGCCTGACTTCATCGCTGATCCTAATCTGGCGGCGGCTGGGTTAGGTATTCTGACATTGGTGATCGTATTCGGTATGCCGCGTCACCTGAATCGGGTGATTCCTGCTCCTTTGCTAGCCTTGGTTGTCTGTACTCTATTGTCGCTGCTGCTGCCTGAAAACAGCGGGTTGATCAAAATTGGCGATATTCCCACGGGTTGGCCAAAACCGCAATTACCCACCTTTCAGTTGGCCCAAATCAAGGATATGTTGGGCTATGGGGTAATGTTGGCAATGTTGGGTTCGATTGATTCCCTCCTGACCTCGCTGGTGGCGGACAACATTACCCGCACTGAGCATAATTCTGATCGCGAGTTGATTGGTCAGGGGCTCGGCAACTTGATTTCTGGCTTAGTCGGTGGTCTACCAGGCGCTGGAGCGACCATGCGAACAGTGGTTAACGTCAATGCGGGCGGCAAAACGCCGCTCTCAGGGATTGTCCATGCTCTTGTTCTGTTGGTTATTCTCTTGGGGGCGGGGAAATTAACTGCAAATATTCCTAATGCAGTTTTAGCCGGGATCTTAATCAAGGTCGGGATCGATATTATTGACTGGAGTTTCCTCAAGCGGGCTCACCGCGTCTCGCGACGGGGATGGGCGATTATGTACGGGGTGTTGTTCCTCACTGTATTTGTCGATCTGATTACAGCTGTTGCTGCTGGGGCATTTATCGCCAATCTATTTACCATCAAACGCTTAAGCGACCTGCAGGCAAAAAAGGTCAAAGCAATTTCCCTGCCCGATGAAGATATGTCCCTCAGCCAAACAGAGAAAAAGCTGTTGGCAGAGGCGGAAGGGCGTATCTTATTGTTCAGTCTGGGTGGGCCTATGAGTTTTGGGGCAGCTAAGGCGATCTCTCAACAGCTGACAATCGTTGGCAATTATGATGTCCTGATTCTGGATCTTGACGATGTCCCCTTGCTTGGCGTAACAGCGTCTTTGGCGATTGAGAATATTGTTAAGGAGGCTGCTGGGAAGCGTCGTGAAATTTTTATCGCCGGGGCAAGTGGGCCGGTTAAAGCCAGGTTACGACGCTTAGATATTTTCGATTACCTACCTGCTAGTAACCGAGTTCCCGATCGTCTCCAAGCGCTGCAGCAGGCTACGGCTATGCTTAAGCGTCAACATGCCAACATGCCTCAAGCGGCAGCTAGTGACGTTGACCTGAATAGCCATTCGATAGAAGCCAAAAACATTGACCAGGCTAGGGATTCTGCTGAGACCTCTGGAGGCGAACCCTATGACACTTAAGCTAGGTTTTATCCTTGGCTATCTGGCGGACACTGGCGATCTTTTAACTGCATTCGCTAGCGTCCGCAGCATTGTGGCGGTAGTGGGAAAATCGATGCAGGGATCCGTAATGCTTTGTCCATAAGTCAACTGACTCAAATCATCTGGAATGGATTGATTTCCAGCCGCTAGATGGCTTTCAATCATTACCCCCAGAATGTGCTTTGAGCCAGCCGAGAGTTGGCTGGCGACATCCTCCAGAACGATAACCTGACGGTTGTGGTCTTTGTTGGCGTTAGCGTGGCTGCAATCCACCATTAAGCGGGAGTTTAACTTAAACTTAAATTTAGAGAGTTGCTTAGCGGCCTCAGCTACATGGGCAGCGTCATAGTTGGGCCCCTGTTTGCCGCCCCGAAGCACCAGATGCCCATCTGGATTGCCTGTTGTGGCGATGATGCTAGCCAATCCATGGTGATTAATCCCCAGAAAGTGGTGGGGCTGACTGGCTGAGAGCATGGCGTTAATTGCCGCTTGCAAGCTGCCATCGGTGCTGTTCTTAAACCCAATCGGCATGGAGAGGCCAGACGCCATTTCCCGGTGAGTTTGGCTTTCGGTGGTGCGGGCTCCGATCGCAGTCCAAGCGATAACGTCCGCAATATACTGCGGTGTAATCGGGTCGAGCAGCTCAGTGGCGGCGGGCAGTCCCAAGTGAGCCAGGTCAAGCAGCAGTTTACGGGCCAACCGCAGGCCGGTATTGATGTCATAGCTGCTGTTTAGGTGCGGATCGTTGATCAGTCCTTTCCAGCCGATACTAGTGCGAGGTTTCTCAAAATATACTCGCATGATAATTTCTAGCTGATCGGCCAGTTCGGTTCGCAAGGCCGCTAACTTTTGGCCATACTCATAGGCGGCTACTACATCATGTACCGAGCAGGGGCCAACGATGACTAAAAGTCGACGGTCTTCGTTGTAGAGGATGTTGCGGATGCGATCGCGGGTTTCCGCCACGATGGCGGCGGCTGGTTCAGTAATTTTCAGTTCATGGTGTAATAGGGCTGGGCTGATCAGAGGCCGACTTTCGATAACGTGTAGGTCTTGGGTCTTGTACATGAGGAGTTTAATAGGTGTAGCGAGGCTGGAATCATGCCAATTCTATTGTGGGTGGTTTCGTGTCTTAAGCCAACAGAGTTACGCCAACATAATTGTTAAGCGGATTACACGATAATTAAAAAAAATTGGCTGAAAATCCTTCCCCGAGTCCTGTATGGGCCTATTGTCGCCCAGTCTGACTCCTAAGTTGAGATCAGCCAAGGGGAGTAGGGGGAGCCAGGAGAGCAGAGAGCCTTGCTCTTAGGTAGGCCCAATTAAAGACATTGCGGATAAGCTTAAACTTGAGGCGTATACGCTGTATGTCAGCAAAAATTACAGAGTTCCTATGTCACGATTACCAATGATTATTGTGTCCTC
>JAKSDM010000676.1 GCA_022360135.1 Pseudanabaenales cyanobacterium
ACACGCTCGATTCCGATTGGCTGCCTTGGGTGGGTTGGTTTACCCTCAGTTGGTTGGCTATCCTAGTGGGTCATGCGGTGTATATTTTTGCGATCGCAGATTACTCCGGCCCTATTCCCGCAACTGCCGACGCCACTCCAGCCCCGGAGAGAAGTAAGGAGTGATGACAAAACAGTAAAGACCTTTCAAAGCGACGTTACAAAGCAGGTTTAGCCATGGTGTACTCCAGTTCTACAGAAGCCATTGAAACCTTAGCGGCGGAAATTGGCGAAAATATCTACATGGACATTGCTAAGTGGCATCTTTATTTGGGCGATGCAAAGCTGCACACCGTGCTGGCGGAACGGCTCTATCCGATGCTGACTGATAATCAGTTAGAAGAAAATAAGGTTTTGGCGGTTTTAGGCGACATTCCCATCAAGTTGGGTGGGGGTCGGCGCGAGATACCGCTCGTGGATCTGCTGCCAATGCATTGTCAGATCGAGCTGATGGATTTGCTGGAGGAATATCAGCGCAAGCTTTAAGGGCGTCATCGACTTGTAGAGGCTAAGGCATTTGGCTGTTAATTTTGGGCCGTGCTGTCCATTTTGCGCCAAATGCATAGCCCTAGAGAACCGATCTAGCGTTAGCAAAGGCGATCGAGGCGCATTCTTGCACAAAACAAGTACTGCTTACTCTGATAGGAAAAATTCTCAGTAAAAAATCAATCAAAAATCTACTTTACTTTCACATGCTCAGCAATCACTTTTGGAACACTCGGCGATCGCTGGGCTTTTTCCTGCTCCAGCGTCGCCACCCGCTGCTCAAGTGCATTCACTCGCTGCAGCAAGGAGATATCCGGAGACACCCTCGACACCCCCAATGCTTTAACCAAAGCGTCTACAACTACAGCCGTCCTGGTCTGGCCTGTGGTTTTGGCATGGGCTTCAATAGCTGTAACAACTTCATCTGGCAAGCGGAATGACACTGTTTTACTGGCCATAAGTATTTGGACTTATTTATCAAAATTTTCATTCGATGCAGTTACAAATCCGCACACTATTGATTCGGATTGCCAATGTTTAAGACTCATATTTTCTAATAATTGCAATAGTTACGCCTTATATGAGTTAGGAATAAAGTAGGCTAAAACTCTGCAACCATTGCCTAGAAAAAGGTTACACAGGCCCCCTATAAAGATGGACATGTCGTTTGACTCCTAGAGATCTGATTTTTAGCGCCATGTAATTGAGAATAGAGTCAATAAGACTCTATCCATCTCACATTTTGCCGCTTTGAAAGCATACCTGATCATCTCTACTCTTGTTTGGCATGTGTTTCAATCTTCATCGGGATAACTCATATAGTGGGTTTAACCTGAATAACCAAAGGATGTTTTCACTGGGCGCTTTTGCCCGATAGCGGGAATCGTAACGATTAGTGCGCCATTGTTTCATCAAATCTCTCAGATTACGGCAGTTTAATCAAAGACAGCGCCCAAAGAAACCCAATCTCCAGCAAATAGCTGACAAATACACTAGGGTTGAGCAATCCTTCCCAAAGATAGCCCTTGCGTTTGAAGGGGGCTTGTCGCTTGAAAGCGTGACACCAGCCGCCAAAGATGGCCGGTCCTTTGAGATGGTATTGATCGCGCAAAATCGTCTCTAGCTCAGCCACGCGACGATAGAAGCCGCGCTGGAAGTGTTTCCATTGGCTTTCGAGGATCCAGAAGTAGAGAGGAATAGCGCTGCCGAGAAGCGCAATCTGGGGTTTGCTGTGTTGGAATGTCAGGGCGATAACAGCTCCAGTGCCAGTGATGCCCAGTCTTTAATCACCCAAATTTGTTTGTTGTAGTCTTCGACGGTGGTTTGCAGAAAAAAGTATTCTTGCTTAAGCAGATCGAGTTCGAAGTCAATGGGATGCTGCGGCTGGGAGTCGGTCAGTGGCGGCTCGGACATGGGAATTGTTTCGGGGTACTGAGACTAAGATAAAGCAAGGTATGCATTTCTACCCCCGTAAGGACAAGTATCACATTACTAAGTTCTTATCTTCCTTTAGACAGCCCCTTGAAGTATGGAAGTCGATTGGAGCAGGTATTTAGAATCAGTCCGCAAAGAATACGCACAGTGGTGGAAGGTCTATGCATTTATAGATGCAGTCGGTCGTCAAAGGGTGGAGCAGGAGAAGGGGTCCCTGCTATTCGACTTTGGTTTGATGGTCCAAACGGTTCAGTCTGTCAGTGAAGCGGAAGACGAGCAGGAATCTGAGGGTAAAGAACAGGTTGAGCGTTTAGATGTCCTGGAAGGCTTGCGCAAATACGCTTCAGAGTATGTGTTGTTGGTAGGCCGACCGGGTTCAGGCAAATCAACCGCGCTAGCGAGGCTGCTGCTGGAAGAAGTCGAAAAAGCCCAACAGAATCCGGCAAGGAAGATCCCGGTGCTGGTGGAGTTGAGGTACTACCAAACCTCCATGCTGAATTTAGTCCGAAATTTCTTGAAACGGCATCGTCAGCTGCTGAAAGTCAGCGACATCGAACAGCTGTTATTTGAGGGGAAATCCTTTTACTCATCGATGGCCTCAATGAGTTACCGTCTGAGGCCGCCCGACGAAATATCAAAGCCTTTCGGCAAGATTATCCAGAAACGCCGATGGTGTTCACAACCCGAGATCTAGGGGTAGGGGGCGATTTGGATATTCCCAGAAAACTGGAGATGCAGCCCCTGACTGAAACGCAGATGCGTCAGTTTATTAGACAGTATCTGCCCCAGCAAGGGGAACAGATGCTGCGGCAGCTAGGGGGGCGACTGCGGGAATTGGGGGAAACCCCCCTACTGTTAAAAATGCTATGTGATCTCTTCTTCCAAAAGGAAGAAATTCCGTCCAATCTGGGTTCGGTGTTTCGCTCATTTGCTGAGCAGTATGACCAGAAAATTAAGGCGGATGTCCCGATACCTGATGAATCTAGAGAACTTTGGCCGGATCTGCTGCAGCATTTGGCCTTGAGGATGACAGTAGGGAATAAACCGACTGAAATACAAGTCGCCATTTCCCGACAAGCAGCCGAAGAAACATTGACCCAGTTTCTCCAGCAGGAAAGCTTCAGCCAGCCTAGAACCGTTGCCCGTTTTCGCCTGAATGACTTACTCAAACACCACTTAATTCAACGACGCGCAGACAATCAAATTGAATTTCGGCACCAGCTGATTCAGGAGTACTATGCAGCGGAAGGGCTGCTGAAGCAGATACTAACTCTCAGTGATGAGCAGCTGAAATGGGATTACCTGAACTATTTGAAATGGACAGAGCCTCTGGCGTTGATGCTGGAGTTGATTGATCAACCAGCTTTGGCGAAACGAATGGTCAAGCTAGCGCTGGAGGTGGACTGGCAACTTGGGGCAAGGCTAGCGGGAAGTGTAAAAGCACAGTTTCAGGCGCAAACTTTAGACTTGGTGACTCAACGTTCAATTCCCCAATTGCTTAAAATTTGGCTTTTGGGTCTAACCCGATCTGAGGTTTCGATTCCAACCCTGCTCAAAGCCCTCAACCATGAAGCGCCTAGCATTCGTAAATATGCTGTCATTGCTTTAGGCCAAATTGGCAGTGCAAGTACCATACCCAATCTGATTCAAGCTTTGCAAGATAGAAATTCTGTGGTTAGAGACGCCGCTGTTTCTATCTTCAAGGAAATTGCGACTAAGGCTTCAATTTCTGATCTGTTTGCCACTCTGAGAAACATTGATCCTAATACTCGTTCTCGCTTAACCAAGATTTTGGTTAGCCACCGAAATGAACTTTTTATCTACGACTTGTTATTCGCCTTAGTGGATGAAAATTCTGCAACTCGGAGAAAGGCTGTCGCTTCTATAGATAAACTTGAAAGTGATGTAGCTATTCCAGTATTAGCCCAAGTTTTGCAGGATGAAGAACCATGGGTGCGTGAAACTGCCGCCGATTTGTTAGGAAAATTGGGGGATGACACTTCAATTCCAGCACTCTTGCAAGCATTACAAGACGATGAAGACACTTTAGTTTACTTAAAAGTCATTTTTGCTTTGGGGGAAATCGGCAGTGAAGTAGCAATTCCTGCCCTAACCCAAGCTTTGAGAGATCAAGACTCGGATGCTCGCTGGGGCGCGGCTGAGGCGCTGGGGAAAATCGGCTCTGAGGAAGCCATTCCTGCGCTCAGACGAGCGCTGAACGATGAGAATTCGGACGTTCGCTGGAGTATTGTTGAGGCGCTAGGCAAAATTGGTCATGAGTCAGTCGTTCCAATTATTAGCCAAGCGTTAACCGATAAAGACGCTAAGGTCTGCTTGAGAGCTACCGTAGCATTGGGAGAAGTCGGCGCGGAAACGACTATTCCCCATTTATTCACAGCTTTGGAAAACGAAAATGATTTAGTGCGTCTGAAAGCGGTCACTGCATTGGGCAAAGTTGGGAGGGAAACAGTAATTCCGGGTCTCAGTCAAGCCCTTATGGATAAAGAGCCCAATGTTCGTTGGGCTGCAGCGGATGCCCTTGGCAAAATCGGCGCCGAGGCAGCTATTCCTGTCCTCAGTCAAGCTGTAATGGACAAAGACTTTGGCGTTTGTCTTAGGGCAATTACTGGCTTAGGAGAAATCGGTGGTGAGATGGTAGTCCCACCCTTATGCCAAGCTTTGAAAGCTGACGATGCTAGAGTACGTCTCAAAACCATAAATGCACTCATTCAAATTGGGAATGATTCAGTTATTTCAGGGCTAATTGACGCCCTTAAAGATGCTGATTCCTTTGTTCGCAGGAAGGCAGCGGATGCTTTAGTAAAAATCGGCAATGAAGCCGCTGTTCTAGGGCTAATTGACGCCCTTAAAGATGCTGATTCTTTTGTTCGTAGGAAGGCAGCAGATGCTTTAGTGAAAATCAGCAATGAAGCCGCTGTTTCAGGACTAATTGACGCCCTTAAAGATGCTGATTTTGATGTTCGTAGGGGGGTACCTGATGCTTTAGGAAAAATCGGCAATGAAGCCGCTGTTCCAGGACTAATTGATGCTCTTAAACATTCTGATCCTGATGTTCGTAGGAGCGCAGCTGATGCTTTAGGAAAAATTGGCAATGAAGCCGCTGTTACAGGTCTAATTGACACCCTTAAACATTCTGATCCTGTTGTGCTGAGGAG
>JAKSDM010000511.1 GCA_022360135.1 Pseudanabaenales cyanobacterium
CAAGGCTGCCTTGGTAGCTTCTGGATTATTCCAGTAACCCGCCATCATGGCTTCGCTTTTGACTAATATCTCTCCGACTTTGCCCTGAGGCGTATCTCGCCCCTGGTCATCCACTAGTCTCAGCTCCATTCCTAGCGCTGCATTGCCGATTGAACCAACTCGATTATCTGCTTGGGGATTTAGGCTATAAGGAATAACTTCGGTCATGCCGCAGGCTTCCCTGATTGTGACCCCAAACAATTCCGCAAAGCGTTGCTGCAGAGTGGCTGGGACAGCATCACCGCCAGCCAGACAAATGCGCAAAGATTCTAAATTAAAAGCCGCAGCATCTGGGTGGTTCACCAAAGCGTTAAACAAAACTGGCATGCCAACAAAGTGAGTGACGCGGTGTTGTTGCAGGTTTTGCAAGACAAGTGTCGGATCAGGACGGGGAATAATCACTAAGGCGGCTCCTAAACTCAGGGCTGGCAGCATCTCAAAGGCAGAGCCGCCGATATAGCACAGGGGTAACACTGCACCGAAAACATCAGCGCCAGTTAGGTTAACGTGTTCGGCGTGGTAGGCGGCTGTTAGATTTAGCGATCGATGAGTGTGGGTAACTCCCTTGGGTCGACCGGTTGTGCCAGAAGTGTATAAAATTGCCGCCGCTGCATCAGGATTAATGATTGGAAATTCGGCTCTGTCTGCGCCTGAATTTACGAGTTCACTCAATCGATGCACGTTAGAAAACGCCGTGGGAGCACCTATCAAAAAGTAGGCTTTAACACTCGAAATTTGGTTCTGGATGGGTTGAATTTCCGCAAATAAATCGGCTTGACTGATGCAGGATTTGGCCTGACAGTGGTTCAGAATGTATTTGATTTCAGATGATTTCAGGCGAGGGTTAATCGGGACCGCGATCGCGCCAATTTTGAAGCAGGCATAGTAGCAGAATACAATCTCAGGACAATTGAGCAGGTGGATGGCGATGCGATCGCCAGGTTGAATCCCTAACTGCATGAAAGAAGTTGCGATTTGATTTGTAATTTTGTCAAGTTCTCGATAACTCCAGACCTGGTTGCCGAAAATAATGGCAGTTTGATTGGGAAAGTTTTGATTGAGGTTCATGACTAGTGAGAAATTATCCTCTTTATTGTGCAGTGACTGCCAAAAGAGCGCCAGTCAAGATGAGAAGTTATCAGACAACTTAATCCTCAACTTAAGCCCAACCGCCGTCAAAACTAGCAATGCTAATGGCTAAGCAGTCTTCAGGACTTAGGAAAGCTGAAGATCTGAGCAACAGGCAACTTAAGCCTTAATTCACCTTAATATGGAGGAAAACCTAGAAGGGAATTAGACGCTGCCTTTTTCCAACTGCCGACGTTTACCATGCCTAGCTTTCATAAACGGTCAAAGCGCACACGGGGAGTTCTTCTCTCTCCGGCGGGTTGGCAGCGTCTGCAAGAGGCTAAAACCCATTCAGAAATGGAAGCGAATGGGGGGAACCCCTACTCCCTAGAAGACCTAAATGAGCTGACGGGACTCAGCCCCCATACTCTGACAAAGGTGCGTCGGCGCCAAACGCCTGTAGACCGACAAACGTTAGAAGACTACTTTAGCGCCTTCAATCTCATCCTGACCCCGACTGACTACATTCGACCCGACCAACAGCCTATCATTCCCATTCAACAGGACTGGGGCGAAGCGATTGATGTCTCGGTATTTTATGGCCGCAGCCAGGCGCTCATTACTCTAGAAAAATGGATTCTGCAAGACCGTTGTCGGCTGGTGGCGGTGTTGGGCATGGGGGGCATTGGCAAAACGGCGCTCTCGGTGAAATTGGCGAAACAGATTCAAAACCAGTTTGAGTATGTGATCTGGCGCAGTTTACGGAACGCCCCATCCTTAGAAACCCTTTTAGCCGATCTCATTCCCTTTTTATCCGCAGGGCAGGAAACCCAAGCCAAAATCAAGGTTTTGCTTCGGTACTTACGGGATGCTCGCAACCTGGTGATTTTGGACAATGTGGAGACAATTTTACTGCCAGGCGAGTGCGCTGGACAATACCGAGCAGGGTATGAAAACTATGGTGAACTGTTGCGGTTAATGGGGGAAACGGCTCATTCTAGCTGCCTGATTCTGACCAGCCGAGAAAAACCGGCGGAACTCGCCGCTCTCGAAGGCATCGCCTTATCGGTTCGCTCTCTACAATTGTCAGGTTCGCCAGAGACCGCCCAGAAATTGATTCAAGCCAAGGGACTATCTGGCTCAGAGAAACAGAAACAACAGTTGTGCGATCGCTACGGCGGCAATCCGTTAGCTTTGAAGATTGTGGCCACGTCAATCCAAGATTTATTCGGCGGAGACATTGCCTCATTTTTGGCTGAAGACGTCACTGTTTTCAACAGCATTCAAAGACTACTGGAGCAACAGTTCAATCGTCTCTCGTCGCTAGAGCAAACCATCCTGTATTGGCTAGCGATTAATCGCGAATGGACGAGTATCTCCGAGTTGACAGAAGATATTATTCCCGCGGTTTCAAAAGCCGATTTACTAGAAGCTCTAGAATCTTTAAGCTGGCGATCGCTGATCGAGAAGGCGACGCCTACACATGAAAGGCCAGCAGGCAGTTACACTCAACAGCCAGTCGTGATGGAGTACGTGACCGATCGACTGGTAGAGCAAATCTATCAAGAATTATCAGCAGAGAGCA
>JAKSDM010000999.1 GCA_022360135.1 Pseudanabaenales cyanobacterium
ACTTTCTTTGTAGGAAAGAACACACTCTGATATAGCTATCTCATCCCAATTGCCCCGCCTTAAGTCAGTAGCCTTAATTTATAAACATTTGTCTAAGATACCCAAGTTGTCTGACACCGCTCCATTTAGCTCTGTATTGAGCAACAATTCCAAATTCGGAACGATTTTGCAACCTTTCAGCGATCTCGCTAATTCCCAATAATTGTTAAACTCTCTTGGAATAAGGCTTTCAGCACCGCAAAATTTTGAATTTGGAATTGCTGTGTATTGAGGCAACAGGTTACTCCTCTCTCAAGAATAGATAGTACAATCGTCCGGTTGTATTGATCAATCCTGCTTGGTCGCCCGCTTCAGAGCCAGTCCCGACAAACAGATCAACCCGACCCGGTCCCTGGATGGCTCCCCCTGTATCTTGATCTAAGACGTAGCGACTGACTTGATGTGACGTCCACTGACCGGCTTCAGTGCGGTAAGGTAAAGGCAGATTAATGAGCGCCAAGGCCCCTGGCGGCATTACCGATTTATCGGTGGCGATTGAACGGCCTGCTGTGACTGGAATGCTCAATGTCCCGATCGCAGGCGAGCCATTAGTCTCTCGAAAGAATACAAAGCGTTGATTGCGCGAAAGGTAAAGATCTAGCTGATCAGGATGTCGCTGGAAATAGTTAATCAAATTGGGTAGGGATAAGTCCTCCTGGCGGAATTTGCCGTCGTTGACCAGTTCTCTGCCGACACTGGTATAAGCGTACTCAGTACGTCCTGCATACCCCACGGTGAAAATGTCGCCATCGGTCAACTGTAATCGAGCTGAGCCCTGAACGTGGATCAGGAAGGCCTCCAGTCGATCGCGCAACCAGACCAACTCTAATCCTTGTAGAGCCCCTTGCCCTCCCTGTAAGCCATCAATCCCTTCCAATTCAACCCGAGTCGGATGGGGTAGCGGCCACTGCTCTAGGGTTGGAGGACGGCGGTAGAGAGGATAGCGATAGTCAGCCGTGGGGGTTCGACTGGCCGCATAGGTGGGCTCAAAATAGCCAGTGAAGACCACCGCCCCCTCTCCATCTTGTCCAATCGACTGGTAGAGGACAAATTCCCGCTGTACAGCCGCCTGCAGCTCAGCTGGGGAGCGAATCGTCAGGATTAGTTGACGAAAGCGCCAGAGACTTTGGCGCACGCGATCGCGAGTAATCTCCGGCGCCGCAAAATTCTTATAGGCTGCGACAGCCTCCGGGGTCTCCAAATAGCTCAAGCTATAGTCGATGGCCTGCAGCAGCAGTCGCCAATCGCCAGATTTCCCCTCCTCTCCCCAAATTTGGCCGTCATACCCTAACCCCGCCGCCGCGGAGTCCGTTTCACCATTGGCGATCGAAATAGGTTGAAGGGGAACCGTTGAATACCCGGCATAACAGGCTAGGCTGATAGACAACCCGAGTGCCAAACAAAACAGAACCCACGTTTTGATAACTTGCAAAACCAATTATCCATACTAGTATCTTTCGACACTGGAACTGAAAATGGGTTCCACCCGAATCCCAATGATGCGGGAAGGACGAACCACCATATACTCACCAGGATTGCTTTTAGGAATGGGCACACTGATAAAGTCATCTGACGCGGCCTTGGGCGTTAACTCACCGCTGTACCACTTTTGAAACTCTTGGATGGTGGCAAACCGAACCTCCTCGCGATGGCCTCCATCGAAAAGCATGTGAACCACATATTCACTGGGTGTTCTTGGCATATTAAACTCACAATCCTAAGCGCATCGTCCTCATTATGGGCTGGAGCGGCTAAAAAATTTCATCCTGACCCAATTTTTACCTCAGTTCGCCAGGTTACGCCCTCACTTATGCTCTATAGCAAATTGAAATGCTGCAGCTGAGACTCCACCATTTTGGGCAGGGTCTTATGTAGTTCAGTTTTACTTTGGAAAACCAAGCGATTGCGTTCTGGCAAGTCAAACGGGAACCGTCCCGGCATGTCTTTGCGTTCCAGCTGAGCAAGCAAAATTTGGTCTGCTCGCTTGCATTGGAGGGCGTATCCCACCTCGACACAGACCTTAGGGCTGGGAATGAGTTGAGGTGGGGTATCCTCAATTTGAACAATTGAGGTGCCATCTGCAATAAATAGCAGGCTCTGACGAATTTTACGCATCAGATTGCTTTTGAGGCGAACCGGTCCTTCACTGAGGCGATGGGATTCTTCTAGAACGAGGGGGACGCGCGATCGCCGATTCAATCGCTCCACTAACACTATGAGTGCATCCCGCAGTAAATCGCTCGACTCAGAATACTCCGTCTGGTAGCAGAAGAAGAGAGTTGGCTCTAGATGCGCCATCACATCCTGTTTGGTGAAATAAATTTCGTGGCTAATCAAGTCTATATTAGAAATTGCATAGCCGCCACTGCCCTCAATGTAAAATTCAACTGCTTCCCCTTCGAGATAGCGCTGAAACCAAGCTGCCATCTTAACCTCATTGCTATCGTTCAGGAAATCTGCTCGCAGAGCCGATTTGAGTAGGCTATTCTTGCTGAGGCGAAGATCGTGGGGCCGTTTCTCAAGCTCTCGAATCGGCTCATATTCCTGGATATACCAAGCCTTAAGGGCGATGATAGCCATAGGTCCCTGTCCCTGCCTCGATAGATGGCATTTAAAACGACAACAGCACCCAAACCATTGTCTGAGTAACTCCCTTTCAATTAGGTGATTCTAGCTGGAGTTGAACAAATCGAAACCTTCAATATTCATGAAGAAATCAATTGCATATCTCCCACTCACTCAGCATAGGAAGTATCAGTTTTGTGTTCGGATGCTATTGTGTTTTGACGAGACAGATTAGAATTTAACAGCGCTTTTACCTCTTTACTAAAAGTGAACTTGGCTGTTTATATCTGCCAGGGAAGCTTTTTAGCTTCATTCATAACTATACTCCCAAAATCTGGGAGATCAAGCCTATGAAACCAAAATTTACCTTGATATCAGTATTTATTAAGGTTATGGTAAGAATGATTGCCAAAGTATTGACGGAATAGACAGAATCAGGTTATCGAACTTCAAAATTAATCTAAGCCAAAGAATCCTGAGATCATTTTTTTGCTAATGCTTTCCTCAAAGTGAGGTTATTTTATTCTCTTTTAATAGCAACAATAATCCTCTTTAATCAGGGAATGGGGATTTTTAATCCTTCTG
>JAKSDM010001720.1 GCA_022360135.1 Pseudanabaenales cyanobacterium
CCCCTGTCCCTGCTGCGACGGGCGCGTCTGGGCGACAACATTCTCTTTTGTTTATATGAAGGCGAAATCAAATGTCTGGATATTCACCAGACAGCGGAGGCCCTGCACTACGGCCTGGACTGGAACGGCGCCGCTCCCCCCTTCACGAAAAAATTGCGAAATAATCTCGGCGAGATCAAGCCAATCCCCTGGCGAGATGAAGCCGCACGGATTCTGGACATCAAATCTCTGGCGACCCAAATCCAAGACAAGGCCAATAGCGACGACCCCTTCACTTCAGCCGACTTCTCCCTGGAGATGGTGGAGGGCTCTGAACGGGTGCGATTTAAAGTAAATGAAGGCGGTGCGCTATGAAAATCTTGATGACGCCGGTTCGATTGGACGCTTTGGTTCTGGAAGCGGACCTGAAGGTAACAGAAACCACTGCGGATTTTAGTCAGTTGCCGTATTTCGACGGAATACAAGATATTAATCCCAGAAAACCGCATATTAGTGAAACGGTTTTAGGCAGGCCTTTTCAAAACACCAATCTTAACCTGCTAGCCGGGGTGCATCTACACTGGAGCCTACCGGACGCGCTGACTCACGGCGGCCAAGCTGGCAATGATATCGAGTTTCCAACTGTACCGAATCGATGGCTCGTGACTCGACTGCACGGTAAGACCCCAGGTAATCGGACGGTTGAAAAACAGTGGGTGGTGCAAAGTGATTACTTGCACCCAGAAGGGGGGAGACCCCAATTGGGTGCTATTACTATTCCCTATAAACCGCTATCGGACGAATTTCAGCCGTTTCGCTATATGGGCCGCGTCCTGCCCGGAGGACCCGAAACACCCACAGGCTCGTCCCGAGATCGATATTTGGAAAGGCTTACAGCAGTGGGCTACGGGGATCCGCAATTCGCCGCTTTTTATCCCAACTGTTACAGTGTTTTTGGTTTTCGGGACGATCTTCCGGAAAAGCTCGGAGAAGTCGTCTACCAAGTTATTGGCTGGTATGGAAATGGAGAATCCGACTATCTGAAAAATTTACTGGCGAAGCTCGAAGAACCCGATCAGGTCTCAGCCGAAAAAATACTGAAGCATTTGGAAGTTTTTTTACAGTGGAAAACCATTCAGATCAATCCGAATTCCCCGCCAAAATCTCCAGAGGAAATGCTCTGCTACGCCCGTATCGGCTTCAATCCAGAGCCCTCTACCGAGACTCCAAACTTAAACGCTGAAATCAAAATCGCCATCGGCAATAGCGGGTCTGAAGCCCTAGCGGCTTATATGGGACGCTTCTTGGGAGGTCATGAGTCTCAAGGTTTGATTGAAGACCAATTAGAAGCCCTAAGAATTTCTGCCTTCCTGCGGGACAAACGACTCGATACCAACGCTATCCTCAAAGAAGCTCGCCATGAAAGAAACTTTTCGCCCTCAGGCAACCCGATAATCTGGCAGGTGCAGGAAGAAAGCGACGGCAATCTGGAAAAATCAGTTGCAGAGACGAAGACGAAACTGCCGGTTGAAATTGTTCTCATCCTAAATCGTCTTAATTCACTACAGAGAGAGTACGAAAGAACTCTGAGCGAGATTGAGTCGATGCGAGAACAAACCTTTGCTGACTGGTTCAAATATATGGTTGCAGCCTATCCACCCGTCAATACCAATGAGGATTATCCTCCCAGCGATGACATCAAGGCATTTATTAGGTCCAATGATATCCGCCCCCTGCATGAAAAAATCCAGACCACTGGCGTCCTTAGTCTAGAAATAAGCGAAAGCAACCAGCGAGTCATTAGCGCTAGCTGGGAGGATTCAATCCAGGGGAACTCACATGGAGATTCCCTAGCCAAGCGACTGGCCCAAGCAATCAATGAAATCCTGACAGCCCTGAGGGAATTCAATCAGAGCCAAATCTCGAAACAATCCCCCCTGCGTTTTGTTCTCATACCCGCCGCCGGTCCGCGTTTTTGGCGGCCCAACCAACCGGTCATCCTGCTAAACGGCGAATCGGTAATAAGTTCAGAACGTCATGGCCAGGATGGCCGCCTAAATAATGAAGGTCTGCTCGAATGCGAATTATTAGAAACCCCCAAAGACTTCAATACCATTCAGGAACTTGCCGCCAGCGGAAATTTTGATTTAGTCTCAAAGACCATCGACCAAATTGAAATTCAGAAAAACCAAGCCGCTCGCGAGCATCATGGCTTCAATGTCTGGCGCAAACAACCCTGGAACCCTTTAATGATGGAATGGAGGACCGAAATCAAGTCTCTAAAAAATAAAGGTAATCAAGCTTCAGCGGATCATAATTACCGCCAGGATTTTATCACCGATAATTATCACCTTCGGGAAAACGAACCAGAATTATCCCTGCGCCCAGGGAAAGGAGCGCTCATTGAGTCCGCTGAATCGATTGTTGGCCGCTGTATTTTGACTCCAGGCGCAGTCAAACAATCGGAGGAACGACTCGAAACCTATCTCTTACAACAAGCTAGGGCGGCAAGTGTCGCCGAATTACGCGAAAACATAGATGATCTCGTCAATGATGAAACGCCTAAAACCTTTCGCAGTAATCCAGTTTATACAGCCCTAAAAGTCTATCAAGAACTTCGTAACGGCAATTTCTTAGCCCAGTCCTTGGATGGCTTTCATGAGGCGCTGTTGATGCGCAAGAAAACTGCTCAGCTCCTTCCAGCTGAGCCCATCGCCTTTGACAATCGCTTCACAGAAAACGAAGTTCGCCAAGCTGTCGAGGATGCTATCCTGACGGCTCCCGCCGCTTTGAATAGTTTTAATCCGATTCGCAGCGGCGGATTGAAACTCACTGGGCTGCGCATCTTGGATAGTTTTGGTCGGGTTTTAGATCTAGCTGAAGACCAGATTTCCCCAATCGAAGCGACTGCTTTAAGTTCTCCTACTCACCCCGACCTAGTTTGGTTGCCGCCCCGTCTGTGCCAACCCGCCCGTTTAAATTTCCGTTTTTTATCCGCTCGGGAAACGGCCCGTGAAATGAATTCCCTGATCGAAAGCAATCCCATTTGTGGCTGGCTGTTGCCCAATAACCTGGACAACAGTTTGCTAATTTACGATGGGGGCGGCGCCTTGCTCGGATATATTAATCGCGCTTTAGAATGGCGACCCGCCCCTGGAGACATCACTCCCATAGAAGTCAACACTATTGAAAATATCCATCTCAGACGAATGGTCCAGTACCTGTTGGCTAGAGACGTCAATTATTTTGAGGACTTTCTGTCAACTTTAAATAGAGCGCTGCAAAATATCGACCCGGAAAATTTTGCTCAGAACCAGTCTATCGCCATCTTATTGGGGCGACCCATTGCTTTGCTGCGCGCTTCATTGAACACCGATTTTCATGGAACGCTAAGCGACCAAAGATCGTAAGTCCAGGTTTTGTACTACAAACGCACTACAGATTTTTCACGGGTTAGGAGGAGGAGTCGGCCTGAAATTGGATTGAGAGGCCCTGATGGGAATCAAG
>JAKSDM010001374.1 GCA_022360135.1 Pseudanabaenales cyanobacterium
GCCAGGATGCCAGCCCTCTGCAACGGAATGGAGACGGTAGTTCGCAGCCGTTTTGGCCGGGCGAATGAATGTAGCCGCTTGCAAATTACCATGATCGGGTTGTCCTCGCAGCGCCGAACCGCAAATGAATAAAGTTTTAGACCCATCAACAGCATCGGTCATGGAGGATGCTCTCCTTGCTCAATCTAGTCACAACTACAATGCATACCAGATTATAGGGTGTTGCTGCGGTAAGCTGCGATCGTTTCTGCGCTTAAAATATCTCGGGCACTGGTTCCGTCGTATGGGGAGGCATGAAGCTTTGAAGACTGAACTTGACCGTATTCTTCGTCTAGCCGCTTAAAGTCATCGTTTCAGGCTTTGACAATTCAGCCCAGAACTAACAATCTGGGCAATTTTCTGCGGAAGTATAGCTTGAATATAGTTACACATGGTGGAAGTCTATTGAGGGCGGGTCAGATAACTAAAGCGAAACACCGGCAGGATAAGGAGCCGGGGATGAGCGGCAAAAACTACGGTTTCTGATCTATATGAGGTTCATTAAAAGATTCCTAAAACCTTGATTAGGTGAAGCCGCACAAGGAATAATCTTTGTCAGAATTAGAGAATGGCAATCCAATCAGAGTGTCTGCATCTATATCCGAGTTTCTGCGTCATGTTTTCAGTTGCAAAGTAAAGATGCAATCGACCAGCGCTCCTATTCTCTTGACTTCGTTTGCACCTTGGCGGGCGAGTCAACCTTCTAATTCTTCTGATGATTTATTAATTCAGTCCCAGCGAACTGGGGTGCTGCCGCCTGAGGCGGTTATTCTACATAAGCTGCCGGTCAATTTTCAATTGGCGCCTACCCAGGTAATCGCCAAAATTTTTGAACTTCGTCCCAGGTACGTGGTTTGCTGTGGCATGGCTGAAAGTCGCAATCAATTGAATCTTGAGTTGCAAGGAACGTGCAATCAGCGGGTGCTCAAAACTTCAATCAACTTAAAACGTTTGATGATGGGCGCCCAAATCACTGAGGTTAGTCACAGCGCTGGGGATTTTGTCTGTAATCACCTGTATTTTAAGGTGTTAGATTTTTTGAACCATGCCAATTGGCCATGTGAGTGTGTTTTTGTGCATGTTCCTCGCCTCACTAAGGCTAATTGGCAGCCCATCCAGTCAGATTTTCAACTCATGCTTGACCGCTTAAGCACTGCTCAAAAACCCCTGTGGGTTAAGCAAGCCGCTTAGGAAACGCTGGGGTTGAGGGCGCTCATTCCCCAAACTATAGGGGTTCTCGCTTGGATGGAATACATCTTAGTGAGCCAGAGTATAGAGTATAGTCAATACAATTGAGAGCTGCTGTAATTCTGGCTGTTTAGGTTTCACGCTTTGAAACCTGGCTCAGCATTGGGGCCAGTTGACTCCGATGGATGCGTTTCAAGCCCTCCATAACCCAATCATCCTCCTCACTTCCGATCGCATCAAGTAAGCGCTTGACCAATGTCTGAAGGTTGTGGGCTTGCTCCTCTGCGATCGCCGCTTTTCTAGCTGGAGAAAACAGTAACGGCGGCTGTTCGCTGGGACGATAAATCAACAGTGATTCATCTGTCTCACCAAGGGGTTGGCTACAGTTAGGACAAATGGGACTATTTAACTTCCCATCAAGAATATTTTGGATCAACTCAGGTCGAGCCGCCTGGTCTACAATCAACCAGATATCTGCAGTCGTGGTTTGATTGCAGTGAGGACAGCGGAGTTCAGTTGCTTTGGCGTAGGAATAGTCCATCTGCTTTTCCTTACCCATAACCAGCGTCTCTTTAAACCAAAAATTTGACGGTGGGCTAAATCGGCAGAATTGAGCGCTGGCAGGCTGGACAGACTGCGTGAATCACCAACTGACAATCTAGTAAATGATAGCCTGCTTTCTCAGCGACTTTGGCCCCTGCCTTCAAAACGGAATCATTCTTGAACTCAACAGCTTTATTACACCGGACGCAAATCAGATGGTGATGGTGATGGGGAGCAGGCTGATTAATTTCATACCGTTTATGCCCTTCCGCTAACTCAAGCTCTCGCAAAATACCCATCCGGGCCATGAGTTTCAAGTTACGATAAATCGTTGATAAGCTGACGCGTTCACCTTCTTCGTTGAGCATATCGCAAAGATCCTCAGCGCTAAGATGTTCGCCTTTGTCAAGATTTTGGAATGTCTTAAGGATGGTTTCTCGCTGAGGTGTCATGCGCCAGCCCCGCTCATTCAGTTCTGCTTTAAGGGCGGATGTAGTGTAGGCCACGATGACAGTTCCTATCAATAACAATATCTTAATGAGAACAATGATAGCGGATCAAACTTGTTATTTGCAAGAATTAATTCTTATTGAGAAGAATATCTAAAAAGTGATGAATAGACTCTCAATGATGAAGGGGGCATCAGACTTTAGGATTAAGACGGCCAGTTGCTGAGCTGCTAGGTCGAACTGCTTCTGGGGCAGGTGGGCAGGGGTATTGTTATCGGTGAGACTAGACTGTTGGCCATCAAGGCTACAACGGGTGAGGCAATGACCGTTTTTGCCTAAAGCCATGAAGTTGACAATGCCGACTCCTCTGACGCCAATTGTGATGTGATGGATAGAGCGGCGCAGATGAATTTTGATCATTTTCCGCCCCGTTGCAGGCATCAGGACAACTTTGTCGGATTCGGACAAAAAACTTGGATTTGAGGGGGTTAGGGCGATCGCACCTTCAAACTGCAAGCCCCAGTCTTGATATTGATCGCTCACCCTCTCAAAACTAGATAGGGTTTGGAAATTCACCTTATCCCAAGTGGGTAAATCAGAAGCGGCGCCTTCTGGAAAGGACAGATCAGGCGAAGCAGCGCCTGGATTGAGGAAGTTATTTTGAGAAGTAATGGAAGACAGCACAATTAGGAATCCTGACAGACTGAAAAGTTATACAGGCGAAGTCACTACTCTTCCGAATTTTTTTTTTAATCCTGTGGCAGTTATTGGGTTGGCCGCTCAAAAGGTCAACTGTATCCATCAAAATTCGCGGTTTGAAACCCGGTGAGGCGTCGGTCTATGCTCCGCACAAAGCGGTTGACAGACGCCCTAGGAGCGAGAATCAGCAATGGGTTCGAACCCAGGCGATCGCCAAACTGTCCTACGGTGAGAATTACTGAGAGTCAAGAGTAGCGACCAATGCTGATAAATTCTTGTGATAGGCTATGTTAGGAAATAATAACGGGATGTAGCGCAGCTTGGTAGCGCACTTCGTTCGGGACGAAGGGGCCGCTGGTTCGAATCCAGTCATCCCGATTTAATAAATTAAATTGTCGCCCGGTTAAATCCGGACTCAGGTCTAATTGAGAATCTGGAAATTTTATTTTTCTCAAAGCGACTGATGAGCGATGAGATTCTGGAATTGCCTATTGAGATGGAACTGCGGCTAGCGAGCTAATATGTGACGGGCGTCGATCTAGTGCGTCTAGTTCAAAATTGTGGGCTAAATGATTCCTAAAGCACCGAATTTGCGTTAGGGGGTGGTCGCCAATTTAGCCTGGATGCACTGCTACACTTAACTAAAACGCTACTCAAGGATTCAGTTACCGAGAGGTGATCACCAGCAGTTCCAAGTCTCTACCCAATTTTAAGGATTATGCCTTGTCTAATGGATATTTTGTGATCCTTCGTTATTCTTATGAGAATGGGCATCAAATTAAACTGGGACATAATAATCTGATTACTCTCCGAGCAGGGTAAAGCTCTACAGCGATCAGCTGTTAGCAGTCAACAAGGAGCTGATGGCTGATGGCTATCTTATCCCGATCACGAGCTTTAAGCCATTAGATCGGATGTTTAACCAAAGACATTATTGTCCCAATTCGCTACGTAAATCCACTACTTAACTCTGTAGTGATCGATTAGCCCCCTTATACCCTGCAAGATGAATTTTGATCCGGATCTATTCATCAGCTATACCCATATTGACAACCAATCTCTGAGTCCCGATCAAGATGGCTGGATATCCACCTTTCACAAGGCGCTGGAAATTCGATTGTCGCAACTGCGGGGGGAGATGCCGCGAATTTGGCGCGATCGCAAACTCCAGGGCAACGACTATTTCAGCGACGCCATCTTTGAGACGTTGTCGAACGCAGCGCTGCTAATCTCCATCCTGTCGCCCCGATATTTGAAGTCTGAGTGGTGCATGCGGGAGCTACAGCACTTTTGCCAGACGGCTGCCCAATCTGGAGGGCTCAAGGTCGGCGATAACAAGGCCCGGTTGTTTAAGGTGGTCAAAACCTATCTGCCCCGAGATCAGCACCCGTCGGAGTTTGAATCGTTCATCGGATATGAGTTCTTTGAGTTCGATGAGGCCGGACGGCCCCAGGAATTTGACAAACTCTATGGGCCAGCGTTGGAACGCAAGTTTTACGCCAAGCTCAATGACCTGGCCTACGACATTCACCAAACCCTGCAAATTTTAGAGGCGCTGCCTGGAGGCGATCGAGTCCAGGGGAATACCGTTGTCGCCACACCGAATACGTTTCATGGCAAGAACGGGGTGGACAAGACGATTTATCTGGCGGAGACCTCTTACGACCTGACCGAGGCGCGGGACAAGATTCGGCGGGAATTGACGATGGCAGGACATCGGGTGTTGCCAGACCAACCCCTGCCCTTTACCCCCAACTTTGCTCAACAGGTGCGGGAGCATCTGGCTCATTGTGTCATGTCGATTCATTTGGTCAGTCCGCAGGGGACCCGCGTCCAGGGGGCGGATTCCCCCTCCGGCCAAGCGCTCCAACAACTATTGGCGGCGCGGAGTCAAGAACAGATTGAGATTGCGGCGAACTGCCGTCAAGCGCGGGGGGAGATGACCCGCATTCTGTGGATGCCGCCCACGGCCCAGATCGATGAAACGGATGAATTTCTCCAAACGCTCCAGCGCCAACCGGATTTTCTCAGCACGCCCATAGAAGCCTTGAAAACAGTGATTCAGGATCGGCTAACCCAACCCGAACCCCTGCCTGATCCTGACTCCGCCGCCAATGGGTCACGCAAGGTATATCTCGACTGCGATCGACGGGATCTAGAGACGGCTGACATTGAACCGCTGTACGATTGGCTAGAGCAGCGATTTCAGGTGGTGTTACCCGATTATGAAGCCAGCAGCCTGAGTCAATCAGAAGCGTTGCTGAAGCAGTGTGAGGCAGTGCTGATTTACCACGGTCAAGCCAGCGGTCTTTGGCTGAAGCGTCGGCTACTGGCATTAAAGAAGACCCTATATGCTCGCCCTAAGCCGCTCCTGGCTAAGGCCGTGTATGTGGCAGGACCCGCTACACCCACTAAACAGGGCTTCTCAGATCCGGATATGCCAGTTATCGACGGTCTACGGGAGTTTAATCCTGGGCTTTTGGAACCGATTTTGGCTCCGCTTAAAGGAGGGGCATAAGCAATGGCGCCATCTTCTAATCGAACCAATCCTTTTCCGGGGTTACGCCCCTTTGAACTGGATGAGGAGCATCTATTTTTTGGTCGGGAAGGGCAGGCCGATGAACTGCTGGTGCGACTCAACCGCACCCGCTTTTTGGCGGTGGTGGGCTCCTCCGGCAGCGGTAAGTCCTCCCTGGTGCGAGCAGGACTGTTGCCGTCGCTCTACAGCGGCTTTTTGGCGGATGCTAGCTCCGGTTGGCGGGCAGCGATTTTGCGACCGGGCAGCGCCCCCATCCGCAACCTGGCGGAAGCGCTGAATCACCCTGAGATTTTTGGGGGTGACCCCACCCACGACGACGCTATTATCCATA
>JAKSDM010001656.1 GCA_022360135.1 Pseudanabaenales cyanobacterium
ACGATAATACAAGGGATAGATTATTGAGAATAGCGCGATCGCAATCACCACCAACAGAGACAATTTGATCAGAAATGGCGGATCGGTGACATTCTAAATATTCTTAATAATTTTGATCCTATCAGCCAATCCTGCCTTCCTGCCTTCCTAAAAATGTATAAAATTGAACGCTTTTGATACATGAGGCATCGCTTTCCGCTGACGCCCATGTCGCCTCTGATCAGGCGGCTCACCGTCGCACTCTGGTTAGTCTATGAATAAAACGACTCGTCATCGAAGTCGTTCCGTCAAGCCTTAAGTCTGGACCGGCTCTCTAGACATAACGTTTCGGCTGAAGTTATACCCTGTAACGTTCCAGGTCAGCGGTTACAATTAGCCTTTGCAGCGCTACAAGTAGCTTTAGTCAGTCCGTTGCATCAGGGACTAACTGATTTCATACACAGCCTCACCCGCTAAGAAGGGATGATCAGACGACAGATGTCGCCTTACTTCAAAGCGACCATTGAGACACTCATGAGTCGCAGAATCGACCAGGATTTTGAAGCCCGTCTGATGACTTCTCTTCTCTAAGACGAACGCCCGATTTACCGTGGGGCCAAGAGCGGTGTAGGTCTGGCAGAAAGACGGTCCGAAATAGCCGACTATTGCCTCACCAGTCGCTACCCCTACGCTCATATGAAGTTTCGGCCATCGCTTAGCAAGCCTTTGCTTGAGAGAGTTTGCAGCGCTTACAGCCCGCTGTTCTGGTTCACGAATTGGCTCTGGCGCATTAAAAAGGGCAAGTACCGAATCTCCCATAAATTTATCGACGGTCCCTCCGAAATCCCGTATGACTTCGCCAGCGTCGCAATAGTATGTGTCGAGAAACTCAGCAAGCTGCCTGTCTGAGAGCTGCTGGTTAAATTGGAGAAAGGATTTGAGATCGGTACATACAACCGTCAATTTCTGAGCTGATGCTTCCATAGTTCATTGATTTTGCTGTCTATCCCACACTTTGCTAACGCACTACCAAAAAAATTAGTTAAGTAGGGTAGGCAAAACCCTAACAGATTACTCTGCCTAAACATTAGAAGATTTACATTGCCCACCATTTCGGCAAGGCTAGTGGGCATCCACAACTTAATTGTTCAGTTCAAGTAAAAGATATTTAGTTCAGTTGAATCATTTTTATTGCTAGACACAATCATATTATCTATCCAGGACAGCTATATGGAGATACAGTTATTTGGTTTTGGGTCAGTTCACATACAGAATATGATAGGTTACTCTCTCAGTTATAGTGTCAGCAGCCTAACTAGAGCGTTGCAGCGGACGGAACAGAAATGTTAGTGCTGAGTTCAAGGCTATTTGCCGCTGCTGAACGCAATCGTTATGTAGTGACCACCTCAAATTCCTCCCGATCCCTACCGTTAACTCGGTACAGTGAGTAAGCTAGATAATGAATATTCGCTAACTTTTGTTTAACCTATGATGATTCTTCCTGGTTCACCGGTTCGCGTCACCAATGTTGACGACACTTATTATGGCTTTCAAGGCCAAGTTCAGCGAATAATCGATGGAAAAGTCGCTGTTCTCTTCGAGGGGGGTAATTGGGATAAGCTAGTAACTTTTAAACTCTCAGATTTGGAGTCGGTTATTAAGACGGCGGGGAAAGGAAAGAAATAATCGACTATGCGTCTTCCCTTACCTCAATTTGCGGCGCGAGATCGTCATCCCGGCCATATTGCTGAAGTGATTGAAACGTCGACAACGGAGTTTTTAGCTCAGTGTCTGGACCCTGAGGCTTTAAATTTCCCGGCTATGCCCCCATTTGGCAGTTGGGTTAAGTCAACGGATGACGAGTCAGGTAACCAAATTTACGGTGTGGTCTATGACGCCACGACTAGTCCGATTGATTCTGTCCATCGGGCTAGAGCTTTGGGGTTATCTCTGCCAGAGTTGAGGGAGCAGCAACCTCAGATTTTCGCCATGTTGAAGACTGAATTCCGGGTGGCGATTCTCGGATTTCAGCCAGGGCAGATAGGAGGGCGGGATAATCGTCTCAGTGAAGTGGTTTATCAGCATCTGCCGCCCCGCCCTCCTCAGGTGCATCAAGCCGTCTATCGTTGCGAGCCAGCAGAGATTCTTCACTTTAGCGAACAGCTGGATTTTCTACGGACGCTATTGCAAGTGCACGGAGCCCCAGTGGAAGGGCTTACCGCCGCTGTCATTCGAACTGTCTATCAGTTGAGACAAGCCGACCGAGACTGGTTGGTCAAGACGGGACGAGCCCTCAGCCTTTTGCTCAAGGATGATTACGATCGCCTACGCATCATTTTGAGTCAGATTTATATCTAGATGACAACCTACGACTGGATTGTGGTGGGCAATGGTCTGGCAGGGGCCGCCCTGAGTTATGAACTGGTCCGTCAAGGCTTTTCAGTGCTGCTGCTGGAGCAGCATCAAAAGCCGAGCAGCGCGACTCGCTACAGTTATGGCGGCGTCCCCTATTGGTCGGGGACGACAGCTATAACGCGTCAGCTCTGCCAGGAGGGTATTGAGCGTCACCGGATCTTGTCATCAGAACTGGACAGTGATACACAATTTCGAGAGGTGGATTTACTGCTGACGATCGCTAAGGATGAGAATGCTGATGTCATCGCAACTCAGTATGCAAAATTTGCGATTCCTCCCCAATTGGTTAGTGCGACGACAGCCTGTGAACTGGAACCTCAATTAAATCCGGATGCGATCACGGCGGCGCTCACCGTCCGTCATGGCCATGTCCACCCCTCCGCCATGGTGACTGCCTACAATCAAGCATTCAGGCGGTTAGGCGGGGAGATTCAAATTGCCGCTGTCACCGAATTAGTGCGAGTGGGGGATCGGATTACAGGCGCCATCACCCCCATGCAAACTTATGGCGCCGATAATATCGCGATCGCTACGGGCGCCGACAGCCGTTCCCTACTGAAAGCGACAGGTATTTCAGTAAGACTCTATTTCACCCATGCAGAACTGATTGAAACGCCGCCCGTTGATTTCCCAATCCGCTGCCCGATTATGACGGCAAACTTGAAACGATTTGATTTGGAGTCCAAGGCTAGCCGTCCTGACATCAACGCCCTATGGGATCAGCCTGACCAGGAAGTCGCCTCACCCATCCTGGACGCCGGGGTGATCCAATTTCAGGACGGAGCCCTGCGGATGGGGCAGATCAGTCGCGCCCTCACCGCCCCCGCCCCTCAGGTCGATGCGGCTCAGAGTGAAGCCGATATGAGAGCGGCTAACTGCGCCTTGATACCGATCCTGGCGGGAATTCCTGGCAACTGGTCTCACTGTCTGGTCGCCTTCACCCGTGATAGCCTGCCCCTGGTGGG
>JAKSDM010001681.1 GCA_022360135.1 Pseudanabaenales cyanobacterium
AAGTGACTTTTACGTCGGGGTTCAAACCAAACGAGGATGTCCCCATAATTGCTGCTACTGCATCTATACCGTCGTGGAAGGTAAGCAAGTGCGGATTAATCCAGCCGATCAGGTGGTCGAGGAAATGCGCCAGCTCTACGACCGGGGGATTCGCAACTTCTGGTTTACTGACGCCCAGTTTATCCCGGCGCGGAAATTTATCGGCGACGCCGTCGAACTGCTGCAGAAAATCTTGGATGCGGGAATGAAAGATATCCACTGGGCCGCTTATATCCGAGCTGACAACCTGACGCCAGAATTGTCTGAGCTAATGGTGGCCACCGGCATGAATTACTTTGAAATCGGGATTACCAGCGGCTCTCAGGAACTGGTGCGAAAAATGCGGATGGGTTACAACCTGCGAACCGTGCTGACGAACTGTCGAGATTTGAAGGCGGCGGGGTTTAATGACCTCGTCTCTGTCAATTATTCCTTCAATGTGATTGATGAGCGACCGGAAACAATCCGCCAAACGATTGCTTATCATCGCGAGCTTGAGGCCATCTTTGGAGCCGATAAGGTCGAACCGGCCATTTTCTTTATTGGTCTTCAGCCCCATACCCACTTAGAGGATTACGCCTTTGAACATAACATTCTCAAACCGGGCTATAATCCTCTGGACATTCATTTGCCATGGGTCGCCAAAAAACTTCTCTGGAATCCAGAACCGCTAGGCTCCTTCTTTGGTGAAGTTTGCCTTCAAGCCTGGCGACAAAATCCCAATGACTTTGGTCGTGAAGTCATGCACATTCTAGAACAGCAACTGGGTCGATCCCCACTAGAAGAAGCCCTGACTGCGCCAATTGAGACCAAGCCGAAGCAACTTGCTTTGGTGTAGTTCTAGTCAACCGTTTCTTCTATGGTTTCCTCAATCGTTTCTGTTCTCAAAGACTTATGAGTCGCCTCCGTCAGAGACTCATAGGCGGCAGCAGTTCGAGAATCTAGGGCGAACGTTTTGGCTGAGGGCTGGAGGGTCTCTTTACAGTGATCCATCACGTCTCGAATCCAGGCTTCTTCTATCCAAGTTTTGGCGACTACTGCCAGGGGCAGCGCCAATATTAATCCCAGCGGGCCCAAGAGCGCCGCAAAAAAGAGTTGGGCGATTAGGGTGGCTGCTGGTAACAGGGCGACTTGTCTCTGCATCGTCATGGGGCTGAACCAATAGCTCTCCAGGTTCTGAATCACCAAGTAGAGAACAATTACGGCGATCGCTTTACCCGGACCTGGGGAGTCTAAAAGTGCGACTGAGACTGGGAAAATAGCGCTCAGAGCAGGGCCAATGTTGGGGATGAAGTTAAATACGCCCGCCATCACAGCATGGGCGTATACGTACTTCACACCCAATAGCAACAGCCCCAGCCAGCTTAGGATCGCCACAAACAGTGAGTTGCTAGAAACCCCTTTCATCCAGCAGATAAGCGCGACTTCACATTTGGAAAAAATGTCATCTGCTCGCCGTCGGTAGTTTGCAGGGAACAGCAGTATCACAAGTCGTCGATAGGCCATCGGGTCGGCTAGCATCATGATCGTCAGCACGATCACTAACAAGAGTTGTAAGAGGATAGTGAGAGAATTCTGGAAGAAGGCGAAAAAGTTATCGAACGCCTTTGTCGCTAAAGCGCTCATTTGCTGAATCAAATCAGCAAAGTCGGGCAGTTGTATCAGGTCACGATCGGGAAACCAGGAAGGGGGATTCTCTCTTAACTCGTAGGTCAAATCAACGAATCGCTCAAAGCCTTTAGGAATAAGTAGTAGCAGTTCCTGAAACTGAATTATAAATGGGGGCGCCACTAACATAGCAAACAGGATGCCGCCCACCAGAACCAGCACCAGTGAGATTAATACAGCGTGGCCTCGCGCCACCGAAAATCGCTTGACGATCCATCGCACTAGACTGTTAAGAGCAGTCGCCAGGACGACTGCGGTGAAAACCAGCAGCACTATTCGACGGAATCGCCAGAGAATAATTAGCGCAATCAGGAGGCAAAGAAAGCTAACCCAATCAGCCAGTTTCATGGTGTTACCCTTGTTGCTGCTATTCGAACATATGTACTATTCATGAGGTATGATTGCAGTATGTCGTCTCACGGACCGTCGCCATGCCATCCCTCACCCTTCGAACAGGCGTATTTGTTCGGCTCAAGGGACAACCTAAGGATCTCCCCGATTTTCTGGTTGAGCGTTGTCAGGGCGATCGCTGCTGGATCCGGCAACAGACTTGGGGACCCAATGTTCAACTCAAAATCAAAGTAAGCCAAATTGAGATTCCTGAGGATGTAACGGACCAGGCGAAATTTTAGGGTAACAATCTATGCACGTCCACGCTCACTGATGGTAATGCTAATGGCGTAATTTTACCGGCCGAATATTTCACCACAGATTGATACTTCCCGTTATTCGGTTCACGATGTATCCACAACTGGCTGCCTGGAATATCGATCACCCAATAATCTAGTATTTGATTGCGAGCATACACCTGGGCCTTATCTCCTAATTCATAGGAAAGGGTAGAATTCGATACCTCAATTAGCCAATAGATATCGTCTGGCCCAGGATGACGCTGGTCATAGCGAGATTCTGGGGGGATGGCAATACAAATGTCAGGTTGCGGTTCTCCCTCATTGGGTAAGGTGATCGGGGCCGTTGCAAAGACAACTGTTAGATCATCCAATAGAGCTTCCAGGTACTTCACGCCCCGCCGATAAGTGACTCGATGGATCGGAAGTTCTGGAGCCATGTTGATAATTTGGCCATCGATTAGTTCAACCTGCCGATTCGCCAAGAGGCCGCTCTCAATCATGTGATGATAATCTTCGACGGTCCAGCGAGTTAATGTTCTGACCATAGCTATAGCAATTCTCACTTGGATTGAACCCATCTCAGAGATGTAGGGTGTGGGGTGTAGGGTGTGGGGTGTGTCAAGCTCCTAAACCCTAACCCATGTCCCTAGCCCCTAGCTCTGCTCATCTGTCCACCAAGCCAATCTAGATATGGCTTTGATCCCTGCATAATAGGCAGTGCAATGATCTCCGGCAACTCGTAGGAATGGATTTCTCGAAACTTTGCTTCCAGGTTAGGGAATCGAGATAAGTCAGTCTTAATCATCAACTGCCATTCTTCATCCTGATGCACTGCGCCTTGCCAAGTATAGACCGATTGAATGGGCATGATGCTGACACAGGCAGCCAGTTTGGCGTCTACCAGAGCGTGTGCGATCGCCCCAGCCTCCTGCTTTGAACCAGCTGTTACCAACACCACGCCATACTGAGTCATGGCTTTGTCCTCATTCTGCCTTAGTTCAACAAATTAATCCTTCAGAACAAAGTTGACAGCGCCCAATTGTGTCTACCTGCTTGAGATCTGGGGACAATACCGAGGGATCATATAAATCGGAGCTCTTATCCCTAGGATACT
>JAKSDM010000871.1 GCA_022360135.1 Pseudanabaenales cyanobacterium
GCGGGCGCTTCCACTGTCGCTCCCAGGTTTTTGATAATTGGGTGACCAACTGCGGAGACACCGTAATTAAATCGATGCGGTTAGCTCCATTGATTTTGTGAATATAAGCATGTAGTCCAAATAACAAAGCGCCGATCAATAGAAAATGGACTAAGGGCTCTCGAATTAACCGATGAATCCAGGTTTTTGAGTGGGTTAGCCTTAGCTCAGAAGCGGATTGATGATGGGTCTGTGTAGCTTCTATGGTCGAAGTATCGTCGCTCTCAACTCTCATAAAAGCGCCTCGAAAAATGGATTTAGGCTCCCTAAAATGCAATCCTAGAGTGCAGGCGACACCAAGTTGAAGCTTGATGACCCCAGTAGGATTGCCAAAACCTAGACCGACGATACCAAAAACTGGCGAAGAAGAAGGACTTCGTTAATCAGACTCAACACAATCATTAGCGACATTTCTTGGTTCCACAGGCAGAGCCTCCGACAGCGGTTTCGCAGGCAGAGCCTGGGAACCAGCGGAAAGTCTAGTAGGGTGGGCAATGCCCACGACATACTCTATCACTACCCTACCGTTAATCTACCTAGCGATATACCCTGACGGTGGGCAGTGCTGACTTTTAATGAGGCGTTGGTAATTGACACTTGGTGTGTTGCCCACCCTACCTTCTTTGGTGAGAGGATTTACGTCAAAATAAAGTCCCAGTAATTGGCAATGGATGGGTAGATGGGATGTTATTTATCTGCAGATCTCTGGGGGTAGGGATTTACAACCCATTGCCAATCAAAATGAAGGGAGCCCAATAGAAAGGATGGCTTAAGTCTCCTGGGTCAAGCGCTAAACCACCCTCAGCCAGCGCCAGCTCAAATCCGCCTCGGTTATTCTGCTCTCCCGCTTGAATCAGTGCAATTTGGGCTTGTTGCAACGCTGCAGCTTTGGTCAGACCGCCTCGACTCAGCGCATCGTAGAAAGCATTCATCAACAATTGGGCGCCGCCATCATCGACCGACCAGAGGGAAGCAATCACCGCCGCCGCGCCTGCTGTCTGCATCTGATAGCCGAACCCTAAGATCTCTTTGCCATCTCCCAGGGGCACATCTCCCACCGCCGTTTCGCAAGCGCTGAGGATAATCAACTCCACATTGGGAAAGCTCCATCCGGCAATATCTATGAGATTGGCGTGTTCGCCATTGCCAAACACAATGAAAGAGTTTTCTGGGGGACCTGGATTGAAGGCGGCGTGGGTGGCCAGATGCACAATCCGATAGTCATTCATTTCGAACAGAATGCCCGGGTCAAATGCCTGGTTCAGACGCTGCACCGTCTGGGGAACCAATCTGGCCAGGTTTTCCACTTCTCGACCGGCATAGGTCAGCCCCTTAAACGGCCAAACTTTATCCCCCACCTGCACCTGATGCTCCCCTTCGGTGAACGCGGCGGCTAACACATTGAAGCCGCCTGGAGCTGGCGCATTGTCCAGGTCGCTCAGACTAGCGGCGGTGATGTTATTGACGCGATACGCTTGAGCCAGCCATTGTTCGCCATCGTGGAGCGCTGCCAAGGGAATGTAGCGCAGTTGTTCATCTGGGGCGTAGATAATGGTGTCCGCCTCTGCTTGAGTCAGGTCATCGGCCAGGGGACGAATGAGCCAGTCATAGAGTTGCTTGGCCGGGGTCTCGGCATCTCGCCCTGGCGATTCCAAGGCATAACGGAAGTTGCCAATCACGCGATTCAGTTCGATTCTGTCAACCCCGGTTGTCCGCCGTACCGGAACCGTGTCCGCTGTGACCAAGATCAACTCCAGGCGATCATCCAGCACGAGAGGATAAAGCACCACGGTTTCTTGTCCTTGTTCTCGGAGACTAAGCAGATTGTTCCGTAAGGCGTTCAGATCCCTTAACTCCAGATTGGCCGCCTCAGTGGTTCGTCGCAGTCGCTCCACTTGAATGGTCACGGCCTGACTGACTAAAAACTCTTGAAGCTTCTCTAAAGCCAATTTCTCCAGCTGCCGCAGCTCCACCAACCGAGCCGCCTGCGCCTCAGTCCTTTCCCCGACTGGAATCAACCTCAATTGCTCCCGTTCCCGACCTAACTGAATTAACTCATTTTCAGCGGTTTCGTAAAGCCGCAGAATTTCCGCTTCCGCCTCCCGAGTCATCACCCCAGAGTTAGTTTGGGCATTGCGTCGAACCCCTCGCAAATAATCATCTAACTCCTGCACCTTGAGCAGGTCCAGCACCCGCTGCGCTTCCAGCACTCGGTCTTGCTGCAGCAGTAAATCAGCTAAATCTCGATAGCGATCGCTCACACTTTCAGCAAAGCTGGCCTGATCTTCTGTGGAAAGGCTCTGGAGTTCGCCCCGGAGGGTTTCAGTCAGGTTTACTGAGGCTTTGAGAAACACAATCGCTAGTTCGGGTTGATCTTGGTCGGCAAAGAGTCGCCCCATATCGCTGAGCACCTTCGCTTCATTGGGGCGATCGCCCAGTTCTCGGTGCAGAGCGAGAGATTGTTGTTGTAGGTCCAAGGCTTCCGTATAGTTGCCCTGCCCTGCATAGGCCAACGCTAAGCCGTTGAGGGTTAGACCTTCTTTACTGCGCGCCCCAATCCGCTGTTGAATCTCTAGGGCTTGTTGAAAGGCGGTTGTGGCGGCGGCATAGTTTCCGAGCTGCTCGTAGGTCAACCCCATATGGGTCAGACTAGTGCTCTCTCCGGCCAGATCGCCGATATCGCGGCGAATAGCGAGGGCCTGCTCATAGGCTTGCAGGGCCTGCTCGTACTGGCCTTGATCGTCATAGACCAAACCCTTTAACCCCAGCGCCTTAGCTTCCCCAACCCGGTGGCCAATTTCGCGATTAATGCTGAGAGCGGCCTGATGATATTCGAGGGCTTTGTCAGCTTGTCCAAGGTCCAGATAAGTGATGCCCAACTCCTCAAGGGCATAGGCTTCATCGTTGCGATCGCCAATCTCTTGGAAGATGGCAAGGGCCTGCTGTTGTTGGTCCAGGGCCTCGACATAATGTCCCTGGGCTCTCTGATAAGCGCCTATAGCCAAGCGGGTGCTTGCGACCGAACCAATGCTGCCATTGCCCTCAAAAATGGCCAGCGCTTGTTCCTCATACGCCAGGGCCTGGTCATACTGGCCCCGACTACCGCTGAGATGCCCGAGATTGACTAATCCTATTGCTTCGCTGTTCTTGAGGCCCAATTCTCGGCTCAGATCGAGACTGGTCGTATGGTATTCCTCAGCCCGCTCATACTGGCCCTGAGCAGAATACACAGTGCCTAAATTGCCTAGGATGGAAACTTCTACAGGCTTGACTCCGATTTCCCGCGCTAGGGTTAAGGCTTGCTCTAGTGTTTCTCGAGCCTGAGCATACAGCCCCTGGTCTTGAAAGATCACGCTAATATCATTGAGGGAGCCGACGACGCCATCTTGAGCGCCCGTAGCCCTGTAAATTTCAAGGGCTTGCTGTTCTAGCTCCAGGGCTTGGGCATAGTCGCCTTGCTGCCAGTAGATACCACTCATATTACCGAGATTGGCAGCCTCGCTGTTGCGATCGCGCAGCCGACTGCGCACAATCTCTAGCGCCTCTTGATGGAGGTCTAATGCTTCCCGGTATCGACCCTGGCTAGCATAGACTACTGCAATATTATTTAGCGTTTTTTGTTCAGAAGACCAGGTAATCTCAATGCATCCTTGGCGTGTTTGTTCGAGCCCCTGAAGATCAAGGTATTCTTGATGGCTGGCAAGAGTTGCATCTGTTACTAAACTTTGTTCTTCTAAAGATGAGTCGCTTGAGCAGAGTCTATCCAGATGGTCTATGGCGTCAGGCGCTTCGAGCTGGGTGCGGAGGCGATGGGTCAAATCGAGGGCCTGATTAAGAGTCTCTAGGGCCTGGGCATAGTCCCCCAAATTTTCATACAGTAGCCCCAGATTATTCAAAATAATGCTTTCGTCTCGGAGACTCCCTTGGGATCTGACCCAGTCGAGGGCTTGCGTGTAGATGGATTCCGCCTCTAAATATCGCCCCACAGTGCTGTAGATGCTGGCGATGAACATATTAACCAGAATTTCTTGGGGGGTGTCCCCCTGCACCATCTCGCGTTGTTGTTGCAAAACATTGAGGGCTTCCGGGTAACGGCTAAGCTGATTGTAAGCGGTTGCAAGGCCTGATAACGTCGCCAATTTGAGATCGGGCGCATCTAGCTGATTAGCAATATCGAGCGCCTGTTGTTCAGCGATTAAAGCGCTGGCATAGTTGCTTTGGTCTATGTTGACCAAAGCAATGTTGGAGTAGAGGGTCCACTGAGATCCCAGAGTCTGCTGAGATAAAGTCGGCTCAAGATTAGGGGAACGTTCAATAATAGCTAGCCGCTCTTCTCCAATAGCAATTCCATGGTGCAGCACAGCCACCGCCTGTTCATACTCACCTGCGATCCGATATTGTTCGCCCCAATTGGCGTAAAGGATTTGCAACAACCAAAGCATCTGTTGCTCTTGGTCGAAATCTCCAATGCGGCGGACATGAACGAGCCCGGTTTCGAGGGCGGCGACACCTGCTTCATAGTTCCCGAGGTGGGCTTGGGCTTGCCCGATGGAGACATAGGACGCGGTAACCCGCTGATTGGCCAACCTTTCTAGTTCTGGATTCTCACTAGCAGCGGCATAAGGTAGGCTAGCCTGAAAAATGGCTAAGGCCCTCTGCTGGACTTCTAGGTTGTCGTTAAACTGTTGCAGGGCGATGAAGCCCATACCCTTGAACTGGTAGGCCTCCCCCATAACATAAGAGCCCATACCTAAGGCCAAGTTTACCTGGGCGGCATTAGAGGGGGTGATCTCAATCGGCTGAGCCATGTCTACAGCCTGTTGCCCCGCCGCAATGCTCTGATCAAAGGTGCTCAATGCTTGATTAAACTCCCCGGCATCGAGCTGAGTTCTGGCCAGGTCCATGTAGCGTTGTGAGATCATGGTGTACAGCCAATTCAGCATCAGCCTATGGTTGAAGGTGTTCTCGCTATCCTTACGCTCGGCGGCGATCGCCAATGCCTGCTGGAAAACCTCTACCGCGTTTTGATAGAGGCTAATGGCCAGTTCTGGATGGTCATCCTGGGCTTCCCCCTGGCTTTTGTAGATTTGGCCCATCCGCACCAGAACTTCTCGCAACGCGCCACGGGTTCCCAGTTCAGTAAAAATGGCCGCCGAGGAATGGTGGTTGGCCAAAGCGGCTTCGTAATCGGATCGAATTTCATCCAGTAATCCTTGAAGGAACCGTGCAGATCCTTCCACCAAAGGCGTGCTAGCTTCCTGGCTAATAGTTAGGGCCTGGGCAATTTGCACCTGGGCTTGCTCAAAGTCCTGCAGCCCAATGTAGGCTATCCCCTGCCAAACCTGCGCCAAACCCCGATAGTAGTCCCGTTCTAAATTGGTCTCAGCTGGAGCGATCTCTATAATCTGAGCCGCCTGCGCCAATTGTTCCAGGCCAGATTCATAGCGCTGACGTTGAACAGCCAGCGCCCCTAAGTCAGCCAGGAGAATGCCTTCCTGTAGCTGTGCGCCTTCAGCTCGGAAGATGGCGAGCGCTTCCTCGGCGATCGCCAACACCGCCTCATCAGACTCAACATCAAACTGGGCCTGGGCTAAAACCCTTAGCGCCTCAGCCCGACCGACGGGATCTTGCAGATCTTCATGTAGGGCCAGAGCCCGATCAATCGCTTCACGTCCCAATGCTTTGTCTTCTAAGGCGAGATGGAGGGTGGCGATCGCAGTCCAAGCATCGGCTTCTATTTGCCTATCAGCTTCCGCCTGAGCCTTTTGTAAAGCCTGCTGCAGACTATCCAAAGCCTGAGAGAATTGCCCCTGATAAAATAGTCGTTGCCCAGTTTGATAGAGTGTTGCGGCAGTTTCAGCTTGACTAACCAGGGGAGCTGCTAGGAGTTGCGGCGCTGTAGATAGCTCAGAGAAGACAAAACAGAATACAGGCGTCGCGGCCAAGCCGAGAATCAGAGAAAAACGCATGATGGAGCTGTAGGTGTAAGGATTTCAAAAAATTAAGTTAGTCAATACACCCACAATTTTGCTGATACCTTTTTACTCTACAGAAGTCATTTGAGGGAAGTACCCTTGGGGGGTACTTTTTTGCCATTTCTGGCTCCCAAGCTCTGCCTCCGCCCCCACCAGTTGAGATTCTCCCAAGGCAAAGGGGCAATTTAAGGAGACAAATCATTAGGGGGCGACACCACCATGCCTGTCAACCGAATTAGCATCGCCTTCACCACCGCTGACCAAGAAGCCGTGATGGCGTTAATTGATCGGATCAACCAACATTGCCATTTTTGATAGCCAACGGCACAGTGGCCGGGTTAGATAATTTAGTCGATGAGATGGGACAGCGGTTCGCCCAGCAGCCCAACCGGGGGCGAGCGCCGATCCTTCGCCTGCTAGTTAAGCGGTTTGGTAGCGTTTCATTCACCCTTCTATACTGGCTGGCTTCTTCAGAAACGAAACCAGCCTTATTTTTTGGGAAGCCACCTTGGGTTGTAACCAGGCCAGCCTACCCCGGGGGGCAGTCAGCCCAGTTTGAAACCAGACCAGCCTACCTTTGGGGGGCAGTCAGCCCGGTTTGAAACGAGGCTAACCTACCTTTGGGGGGCGGCCAGCCCGGTTTGAAACGAGGCCAGCCTAATTTCGGGTTGCGCCAGCTCCGGTTCGAATTGAGGTCGCTTAGGGCGCGGCAGCCCAATAACAATCTACATTCCCCGTAGTTGTTCTCCTACCACCTCCACCGTTAACCCCAACGCCTTGGCAATTTGCTCCACCGTTAACCCCATCTGGTACAACTGGGGCGCGGCGGCCAAACGGGCCTGCCGCTCTTGTTGGGCTTGGGCCGCTTGGGCTTGGGCCTGTTGAGCCTGTTCTGCGGCTGAGAGATAGCGATCAGGTCAGTGTAAATCATGGAACTGAACCAGGCGTGGGATTGTGGAGAAATTGCCCGCAGACAGTTCAGTGTAAAACTGCTGCATAAACAGGCTGGTGCTGGCGTCGTTCAGCAACCATAACGAGGCCATTACCGCCTTAGCTCCACCATTGAGGAAGTAGAAGCTAATGCCAGGCGCCTCAATGCCTTCAGCATCTGGGCCGCCCATGGCGGTTTCGCAGGCGGACAGCACCACCATATGCACGTCATCCATCCCATTCCCCCAAGCACTGTCGCCTCCCCGGCGCGATCGCCGATGTCGCGGTAGAGGCTGAGGGCGTCCTGATGACGCTGGAGAGCCTTGTCAGCCTGCCATAGTTCGAGATAGGCAATTCCCAGTTCTCTGAGAGCGTCGGCTTCATCGTCGCGATCGCCAATATCTTGAGCGATGGCAAGGGTCTGTTGTTGTTGGGATAGAGCCTCCGCGTAGCGCCCCTGATAATATAGCCGTTGTCCGGTTTGATAGAGTGCAGCGGCGGTGTTAGTCTGGTTTACCAGCGGAGGTGCTAGGAGCTGTGGCGCTGCTGGCGGCTCTGAGAAAGCAAACCAGAGCATAGCAGCGCAGCTAAGCCAAGAATCAGAGAAAAGCGCATGGGGACTTTGAGGTGGAGGTTGCCAAAATTCAAGTGGGTGAGTATACCTACAATTTCTCTGATACTTTTTTTACTCTACGAAGGTTAGGGAACTGCGGCTAAATAACATCTCATCTACCCATCTACCCTCAGAGGATTTTAGATTTTGGATTTTGGATTTTGGATTGGGTCATCAGGAATGGCCTGTCCCCCTATTCCCTGCTCCCTATCTCCCCACCCCGGCGCTCCCTGCCCTCCCCTGCCCTCCCCTGCCTCCCCATCTCCCCCATCTCCCCCATCCCCCTTCTTCCTACTGGGACTTTATTTTTACGCTAATCCCTTACTTGAGAGAATCACCCTTGGGGGTCTTTTTATCGCGGTTTTCATTTTCCTGATTCCCAGTCTCTGCCTAGGTGGATTATTAGAAATCCTCAGGATTAATGCTTTGAGCCCTTAAATGCGTCTTCAGCGCCGTCAGTTCTGCTTCGGCTGTGTTTGCCCGCTGCTGCTCAGACTTTGCCGTTTCCGACAGCCTCGCTGAATCCCCTGCAGCATCGTCATCGCCCGCACCCCCTTCAGCGAGACGATGATGAGATAGCGCAACCGCTCCCGCTCAGTCAGCATTTAACAATCGCGCCACCTCAACCTCAACCTCGGGAAACGCCAACGGACGGATCGTCCCCTGTTTGA
>JAKSDM010001595.1 GCA_022360135.1 Pseudanabaenales cyanobacterium
ACCTCTAACCGATTCCCCGTTGAGTCGAATACCCCGATTGAGATCCGCTAAAGCCAGGTCTAATTGGCCCAATTGATAGTAAGCCGCGCCTCGATTGACATGAGCTTCGGCATGACGGGGCTGCAGGTCGATGGCTTGACTATAATCGGCGACTGCAGGCATATACTCGCCGAGTTCATTATAAACAGCGCCCCGATGAAGATAGCCGTCCACCTGGTCGGGCTCTAATTCAATCGCCTTGGAAAAATCTTCTAGAGCCGCCGGGTAATTGCCCATATCCTCATAGACAATCCCTCGATAGAGTCTAGCGTCTGCATAGACAGGCGTAATCGCAATAGCCCGATCAAAATCATTGATAGCTTGCTGGTCTGCTCCTAATTTATGGTGAAGGATACCGCGATTCAAATGGGCAAATGCTAAGTCAGGGTTTAATTCAATCGCCCGATTAAGATCATTCATGGCCAGCTGCCACTCTTCTAGCTGTAGATACACAGCGGCCCTATGCGTATAGGCCTCAGCGTAGCTGGAATTCAGCGAAATAGCCTGATTAAAGTCTGCAAGGGCTTCACTATACTGCCCCTGGTTGAATTTATCCACACCCTGACGATAGGACTCAATTGGGTTAGCAACCGGCTCCGATTCAGCAGCCGGTTCAGTTGCGTCTACTGTTTCAGGGGGCGTTTCGTCGGATGCTACTTGGGCGATCGCAGCGGTCGGTAAACAACCGAGCAACGCCATCATTCCGAGAACTGCGATGGTTTTTCGAATGTCCTTCATAACCCTATTCCCAAGATGAGAAGCCCAGAAGGCGCAAGCTGGAAAATGCCGCCAAAGAATGGTAACTCAAAGAGTTGTCATCCAGCCCTTGACCAGGTCAGCTTGCACACCGCTTAAAGAAACAGGAACGTATTCATCCGAATTCCTTTAGCTTCTCTTTACATGCGGTATAGGGTACCCATTGTCTTAAACAAATTCGTCACTCTGAGCGCCAAGTTATGACAATTTCGGTTTAAAATCGCTCACGGCCATGGCGCAGTAGTGTATTTCTACTTGTTCACCATCCAAAATCATCGTCTCCCAGGGCGACCATGTATTCAAAATTGTCCTCCCCGACCGTCTTTCTCAGAGTGGCGATAATTTTCTCTGCATTGTCATAGGGACCACTGAAGTAAAACGGCTTTCCATTACGGCCAAATTCAATTTCAATCAGATTTTCAGGACGTTCTCCCAAATGGGCTTTAGCCTTTTCAAAATCCTGGTGGGGCTGCAGGCCTAAGCTGGCGGCATAATCCACTCCACCCCAGACAATAGCCTGAGCTTGTTCCAGCGTAATTTCCTGGTAACCTGCCGAAAAACGCGCATAGGCTTTCTGGATAAAGGCTTCATACTTCGATCGGTCAAATTTACGAGGACCGAGTGCGTCTTTAACCCCCAAGCACCAGTAGTCCACCAG
>JAKSDM010000423.1 GCA_022360135.1 Pseudanabaenales cyanobacterium
CAGGCTTAAAAATGGGATTTTATTTATGCAAATCCCTAAGGAGCTATGTCAGCAGCTTCATCTAAAGTAGCTGATGGTTCAGTATCAGAAGCGGACGAGGGAGCTTCTGGCGTTTCTAGCGGAGACAAATTGGCTGGCTCTTCGGACTCTAAGGCGGCTGGAGTTTTTGTGAGGATTAAATCGGATTTGGGGAGGCGATCGCGAACTTGCTGAACGCCAGTTTGCAAAAGAGTCTGGACGCGATTGTAGACGTTGTTCAGAGTTTCCGTAACGTTTGAGAGTGGCTCAGCTGTGGCCTCGTCTGCAGTGGGAAAAGTCGCTTCAACCGGCTGGCTTGGTTCAGGAGCGACACTCTCAACTTCGGGTTCAGCAACCGAGGGTTCCAGCTGGGGTTCCCTCTCTTTTTCGGGGTCTGCGGTTTCCTCAACTGCTGTTTCCTCAAATAAGGGTTGCAATTCCGTTTGGCTTTCCAATTCTTCAACCGTTGGCTCCGGCTGAAGCGTTACTTCTGCTTCAGTTTCTGGCGCTTTTGCAGGCTTGGAATCCGATTCTAGAGGCGCGGCTTCAGTCTGATCAACAGTTTTTGGGGCTGCGGTTTCGGCGGGTGATTCAGGTGTGATAACAGGTTCTGGCTCTATAACTGATTCGGGTTCCGGCTCTTCTGGCGCTGACAACTCAGATTCAGACGCAGCCGCTTCAGGTTCGGGAACAGCAATAGGTTCTGGCTCCAGTTCAGGCCGAGAAGACGGCGGGGATTTCTCCGCCTTAGGTTCAGAGATAGGGGTTGGTTCTGGCTCCGGAGCAGAGATTGGAACAAATTCTTCGGGGGCCGCTTCCGGTTCCGATTCGGCGGGCTGTGGTTCTGGTTGAGGCGGTTCATAGTCGGGATCGACAATGCCTAAAATATCGGCGATCGCCAGTTCACCCCGAATGATTTGAGAAAGGGTGTCTGTCCCATTGGGTTCATACTCAATCAGACGAACAGGATCGTTGAATACATTCGGAATCAGCTTCCCTTTCTCGTCAATCAGTTCTAGCTGAATCCAGTTCATCCCCGATTTAAAACCCTTTAAGTAGATCGGCTGCCACTGATCGAAGACAAAATGCACTCCATTAATGGTGCAGCGAATCCGCCAATCAGGCGTATCATCTTCGGGATCTGCCTGAGCAATCATATGCAGGGGCGCATTGGTTAAAAAAAAGTCCAACAGGATCGGCTCAGTCCCGTAGACGGCTTGAGGGCTGCCATAGGTTAGGAGCGGTTGATCCGACACTGGATTATTTTTAACCGTCCGGGTCAGGATATGAAAGGTTGTCTGGGCGTAAGCGCCTTCATTCTTGAAGCTTTCATCCCAAGGACGGGCGGCGAATGCTCGAATAGTATGGCTACCGGGAGAAAGATTGGAGAACACCAAGGTTTGCTCGGGATCATAGATAGCTTGGTAGGGCTGATCGTCCAAAAACACATTCAGGTGAGGCCCAAGGCCCCACTCAGGATCTTGGAAGATGGGCAGATCGCGCACCTGAAAGCGCACCGTCACTGGCTCATTCTGGAAAACCTGGTTAGCCTGAGGGCTCAAGATCTTAACCTGAGGTTGATAGGGCTCTAAGACTTGACGCAATTCTTGGATGGCTTTGGGGGGAGCTGCTTCCGCCAGCTGGCTAGCCCAGCGACTTAGCTTGGCGTTCTCTGGACTCAGGGGCGGTGGGGACGTTGTGAGATTGCCACAACTAATCAAACCCAACCCGATCCAGGCAATTAATAGGGCGGCCAGAAACCGTTGTCCTATAACTCCCCACCCATTCATACCATCCATGTTAGCCCCGTTGCTTATTGACGCAAAACGATAACCAAACCATACGGAAATATACCGGATTTGGCGTCCGTTCAATCATGGGCCCCGTCAAACCTTAATGAGTTCACTTTTGCTGAGGGACTCAATATAACTCTTTAGACCCAGTATGCATTGAGTTTCGGAGGCCGAATTTCACGCTTCAAGGAGGGCGATCAATCGGCTTCCTTAGCAAAATTAGCAAAAATTAATAAATAAAACGATTTTCGAGTTTTCTAAATTCCAGTCAGATTAACCCAAATGCAAACACATACAGACATAATCCATAGACTGTCAACATGCATAAAAAGTGCTGATGGTCATGGATAGATTTTGATGAAACACTAAATAGCGATCAGAAACATAATCGATCGCTCAAAGGGAAGAACTTGTTGGGGGTGAACAACCATTAGCAGGCGGCTAGTCCAGGGAAATATCTCAGGTTAAATAATCAAGTTAATCGCATTGAGTTTTGTTAATGCCAACAATATTCAGTCTCAATTTTTTCCTTGGGATTACCCCTTAAGCCAGGCAAAATAGGGATTTACGTAGCTTGAACTATTGTTAAACTGCTTAAAAATCGGTTCACAAGCAAGTCTATAATGCTCAAGAGCACTCCCAGGCCCAGCCTGTGCTGTCAATTAGCTAAAACTGCCGATAGCGACTTTAATCAGTCTCTGTAGGCAGAAGTTGGGGGGAGGGGATTGCTCGTTCCTTGTCTAGAGAGAGGAGAGCCTCAATGACAACTACCCGGCCACAGCCGGCGGCAGGGGCGAAGGATGTTGATCGGGATCCGGTGGCCACTTCCTTTGAGAAGTTTGGCAAGCCTGGTCACTTTAAAAAATCCTTGGCCCGAGGTCCCAAATCAACTACCTGGATTTGGGATCTGCATGCCGACGCTCACGACTTTGACAGTCACACAAGTGACTTACAAGACATATCTCGTAAGATCTTTAGTGCTCACTTTGGTCACCTGGCCATTGTGTTTATCTGGCTGAGCGGCATGTATTTCCATGGCGCTCGCTTTTCCAACTATGAAGCTTGGGTGGCGGATCCTACAGGGATTAAACCAAGCGCCCAAGTTGTTTGGCCGATCTTTGGCCAAGAAATCTTAAATGCAGATGTTGGTGGTGGTTTCCACGGGATTCAGATCACCACTGGATTGTTCCAGCTCTGGCGGGCTTGCGGCATCACCCATTCTTTTGAGCTATACGCGACCGCCATCGGCGGTCTGGTGATGGCTGCTTTGATGATGTTTGGGGGCTGGTTCCACTATCACAAGGCGGCGCCCAAGCTGGCTTGGTTTCAGAACGTCGAATCGATGATGAATCATCACCTGGCTGTACTGCTGGGGTGTGGCTCATTGGGTTGGACTGGACACCTGATTCACGTGTCCATGCCGATCAATGATTTGCTCAATTCGGGCGTTTCGCCTGCGGATCTGCCTTTACCCCGTGACTTCCTTCTTGATAAGGCGTTCATGGCCGAGCTGTATCCCAGTTTTGCGCAGGGGTTGACTCCCTTCTTTACGTTGAACTGGGGCGCCTATGCTGACTTCCTGACCTTCAAGGGCGGTTTAAATCCAGTCACAGGCAGCCTATGGATGTCGGATATCGCCCATCATCACTTGGCGATCGCAGTCCTCTTCATCTTTGCTGGCCATATGTACCGCAACAGCTTCGGTATTGGCCACAGCATGAAGGAAATCCTTGAAGGGCACAAAGGGGATCCTGTCTTCCTCGCAGGCAAAGGGCATGATGGTTTGTATGAGATCTTGACTACTTCTTGGCATGCCCAACTTGCCCTTAACTTGGCAATGTTAGGATCTCTCTCCATCATCGTGGCGCATCATATGTACGCGATGCCACCTTATCCCTATCTGGCTACAGATTATCCAGCCATGCTTTCCCTGTTCACTCACCATATGTGGATCGGGGCCTTTATGATTGTGGGCGCTGGAGCACATGCAGCCATTTACATGGTGCGTGACTATGATCCGGCGCTAAATCAAGACAATGCGTTAGATCGATTGCTCCGTCACCGGGATGCAGTGATTTCTCATCTGAATTGGGTTTGTATTTTCCTGGGTTTCCACAGCTTTGGACTGTACATTCACAATGATACGATGCGAGCTTTGGGTCGCCCTCAGGATATGTTCTCTGACGCAGCGATTCAGCTTCAACCCATCTTTGCTCAGTGGGAGCAATCATTCCATTCAGCGGTTGCTGGAACGTTCCAGGCTCCCTTTGCTGGCGCTGCAACGAGTGTCACCTGGGGCGGCGATACTGTCGCTGTAGGCGGCAAAGTGGCCATGATGGCGATTCCCCTGGGTACAGCGGACTTTATGGTCCACCATATCCATGCCTTCACTATTCATGTGACGGTCTTGATCCTGCTCAAGGGCGTACTGTTTGCCCGTAGTTCTCGTCTAATTCCTGATAAGGGAGAGTTGGGTTTCCGCTTCCCTTGTGATGGCCCCGGTCGAGGCGGCACCTGTCAGGTATCTGGCTGGGATCATGTGTTCCTGGGTCTGTTCTGGATGTACAATTCCATCTCCATTGTGATTTTCCACTTCAGTTGGAAGATGCAGTCGGATGTATGGGGAACAGTTTCACCAGACGGTTCAATTTCTCATATCACATCAGGAAACTTTGCTCAAAGCGCCATCACGATTAACGGTTGGTTGCGTGATTTCCTTTGGACGCAGGCCTCTCAGGTGATTGGCTCCTATGGTTCCGCATTGTCGGCCTATGGATTAATTTTCCTGGCCGCTCACTTTGTCTGGGCGTTTAGTCTCATGTTCCTGTTCAGTGGTCGGGGCTACTGGCAAGAGCTGATTGAGTCGATCGTCTGGGCTCATAACAAACTTAAACTAGCTCCGGCAATTCAGCCGCGGGCTCTGAGCATTACTCAGGGTCGGGCTGTTGGGGTAGCTCACTACCTCCTAGGAGGGATCGTCACAACTTGGGCGTTCTTCCTGGCTCGAACAATTTCAGTAGGCTAAGAGCACGGAGGATTTGATAAAACTTATGGCAACTAAATTCCCCACATTTAGCCAGGATCTGGCCCAGGATCCGACAACACGTCGGATCTGGTATGGGGTTGCCACTGCCCATGATTTTGAAACCCACGATGGCATGACGGAGGAAAATCTTTATCAAAAGATTTTTGCTTCTCACTTTGGACATCTGGCGATCATCTTCCTGTGGACATCTGGCAGCCTATTCCATGTCGCCTGGCAAGGTAATTTTGAAGAGTGGATTCAAGATCCGCTTACCGTTAAACCCATCGCCCA
>JAKSDM010000782.1 GCA_022360135.1 Pseudanabaenales cyanobacterium
GCGCGGTCCGAAGATCGCTTGAGCGCTAGCGCCAATTTGCAGGACGCCAGCGGCGCCCAGCGCCTTCAGTCGAGCCACATTGACCTGGTCCATCTGCTTCACCGAAACCCGCAGGCGGGTGATGCAAGCGTCTAAACCATCAATGTTACTGCGGCCGCCAAAAGCCAGAACCAGCTCTTTCGACATTTCGGCAGCGTCTCTCGGCAGTCCAGTCGCCACTTCACCCGTAATTTCTTCTTCTTCCCGTCCTGGTGTCTTCAGATTCAAAGACTTGATGGCGAACCGGAAAGTGAAATAGTACAACGCGATGAATAGAGGAGCGAAGGCGGGAATCAGCCAGACCTTGGTCCCCAATCTATAGAACAAGAAGAAGTCAATAAATCCATGGGAGAAGGTGAATCCCATGTGTCCCCCAAGGACAGCGAATAAGAGGTCTGCAAAGCCTGCCAGGACAGCGTGGAGGAGGAAAAGAACCGGCGCCACGAAGACAAAGGAGAATTCGATCGGTTCCGTAATCCCAGTCAGGAAAGAGGTCAGAGCTGCAGAAATCATAATGCCGCCCACCTGTTTACGGTTCTGAGGTTTAGCGCAATGCCACATGGCGATCGCCGCGGCTGGCAGACCAAACATCTTAAACCAATAGGCGCCGCCGATAATACCTGCGGTGGGATCCCCGGCAAAGAAGCGGTTGATATCTCCCTGCACCATTTCTCCGCTGATCGGATCTTGGAAGGAGCCCACTTCAAAGAAGATAGGCACGTTCCAGATATGGTGTAAACCAAATGGGATGAGCAGACGCTCAATGAAACCATAGATCGCCACTGTCAGCGGAATGTTTTTCCCTTCAGCGGCAGCGCTGGCGAAGGCGTCAATCCCCCCGCCAATGGGCGGCCAAACCGCACTCATAAGGATGCCCACTACGATCGCAGCAAAGGCAGTGATGATGGGGACAAAGCGCTTACCGGCAAAGAATCCTAAGTATTGCGGCAACTTGATGCGGAAAAACTTGTTGAACAGATAGGCCGCCACGCAGCCCATAATCAAGCCGCCAAAGACCCCGGTATCCAGGGAGGGAATCCCCATAATCGGCTTCAAGGTTTCCGGGTCGAAACCAAAAAATAGAGTCGAGGCTACCCCCAGGGTGGCCAGGAACACGACAAACCCGACGATGGCGGCCAGGGCGGAGACACCATCGTTGGCAGTGTAGCCAATGGCGACCGCGATCGCAAAGAGAATGGGGAGATTCGCAAAGATGGCGTCGCCCGAGTTCTTCATGATCTCAGCCAACCAAGCAGGCAGCCAACCAAATTGGGCCTTATCCAGAACGCCCTCACTGATTTTCTGAATTTCAATCAGGCGGGCGCTCCCCAACCCCAGCAGAATGCCAGCCACGGGCAGCACTGAGACGGGCAGCATAAGCGCCTTTCCCATCTTTTGCAGCAGATCAAACGCCGGTTTCCAAAAGTCCTTCATCACCCTTACTCCCTGACTTATTCTTCCACTGGATACGAGTCTCTCACCTCCGCCGCTGTTTCCAGTGCGATCGCTTGTCCAGCCATTTTTTGACACTCCGCCAGGCTGAGGCTGCGCACTTGCGCTTTAACGCTAGGGATCACGGCCACACTGACGCTGAGTTCCTTCACCCCCAGACCAATCAGGATCGGTATAGCTTGCGGGTCGCTGGCGATGCCGCCGCAGACGCCTACCCACTTGCCATACCGACCTGCCCCCTGCACCGCCAAGTTAATCAGCCGTAGCACTGCCGGATTAAGCCCATCCACATAAGGCGCCAATTTGGGGTGGCCTCGATCCATCGCTAGGGTATACTGGGTCAGATCGTTTGTCCCGATGGAGAAGAAATCAACGTCTTTGGCGAATTGCTCCGCCATCACCGCCGCCGCTGGAATTTCGATCATAATGCCGACTTCAATCGGCGCCAGGTTGAGCTTTTGGCGTTCTTCCTCCAACATGCTCTTAGCCATTCGCAGCTCTTCCAGGCGGCCAATCATCGGGAACATCACCCGCAATTCGCCTGCGGATGAGGCTCGTAAGATCGCTCGTAATTGCGTCCGCAGCAACTCAGGCTGATCGAACCCTAGGCGAATGCCGCGTTCCCCTAAAAAGGGGTTTTCTTCATGGGGCATGGACAGGTAGGGCAATGGTTTATCCCCGCCCACATCCAACGTACGGACGATCATCGGCCGATTGGGGCCCAATACCTCAAGCATGCTTTTATAAATCGCGGTCTGCTCATCTTCGCTGGGGGCAACCGGACGGTTCATGAACAAAAACTCGGAGCGTAACAAGCCAACCCCCTCTCCGCCCAGAGACACGGCGTCTTTCACATCACTGAGGTTACTAATGTTAGCCACGACCTCGACTCGATACCCATCCAGGGTGACGGCGGCTTGATGGGCTGATTGGAAATCGGCGGCTTGCTTAGCTTGCTGGCGCTTAATCCGACTCTTGGCTAGGCCGATTTCTTCCGGGGTGGCGTTCAAGCGCAGCGTTCCTTTGCCGCCATCCAGGATAACTGGCGCGCCATCCGCCAGGTCCAGGATTTGGGGTTCGGCGCCGGCGATCGCGGGAATCCCCATTGACCGGGCCAAAATCGCCACATGGGAAGTGGCTCCCCCAGCCAGGGTGCAGAAGCCCAGCACTTTAGCCCGGTCAAGGTTGGCCATATCTGAGGGAGTCAAGTCCTCGGCGATCAGAATAGTGTTGTCTGGGTATGTGGGGGCAGTTATTTCAACCCCGGTCAAAATCCGCAGCACTCGCTGTCCTACATCGCGCAGGTCATTGGCTCGCTGGGCTAACAGGTCATTATCCAGTTTCGCTAACTGGGCGGCTTGAGTCCTGAAGGTTTGCTGCCAGGCAAAGGCAGCGCTCTTACCCTTGTTGATAGCACTAGCGGCAATATGCAGCAGTTCGGGATCATCCAGCAATTCCTGATGGGCGGCAAAGATCGCCGCCTCGCCCGGATCGCCATGCCCATGCACTTTGGCCCGTAGTGATTCCACCTCTAGGCTGGCTTGGGCGATCGCCGCTTCTAACTGACGTCGTTCATGCTCCGGATCAACGGCGGTTTCCGTCACCTGAATGGTCTGCTGGCGGACACGGTAGGTATTTCCTACGGCCAGACCGGGCGAGGCCGCAACCCCTAAGATCAGATTCGGATCGGCAGAACGGGGACGAGGCGGCGGCGCCTGCAGCGCCGATTGAGCGATACTAGCGGGCGCTGCCGCTGGGGGGGTCCCTTTCTCCCCTAGACCGTTGCGAACCGCTACAGCTAAATCGGTGACCGCAGCTTTTGCATCCGGTCCCGCCGCCGCCAATACGACCGTATCGCCATAGACCACTTGTAGCCCCATCAGGGCTACGACGCTCTTGGCGTTGGCCTGCTCCTCCCCTCGCTGTAAATAGAGGGTTGATGAATACTTCTTAGCCAGATTGGCCAGAACAGCGGCTGGACGGGCGTGTAGTCCCGCAGGATTAGGAATCTCAATCGGTTCAGAAATCACCGTCTCTCCCACTGCGGTGAGGGATGTCGGTTGATCCGCGCCTCCCTTGAGCGTCACCTCCAGAACCGTATCCTGCCCAGCGGTCACGTTGCCGGTATTGGGCAGCAGATTAGCCACCTGATCGAGGTTGGTGATCACCATCTGGGTCAACAAGCTCTTAGCGTTCAGAGCCACAAAATCGGCGTCGAACTCAATCAGCACATCTCCAGCTTCGACTGCATCACCCTGCTTTATCCTGGGCGTGAATCCCTTCCCGCGCAACATCACCGTATCCAGACCAATATGCAGCAGAATTTCCAGTCCCTCCACCGTCTTCAACGTCACGGCATGGTGAGCGGGATGCAGCTGGATTACCCGCCCCTCACAAGGGGCCAGTAGGACTGGATTAATCGGGTCAATAGAGACACCGTCACCGACCATCTTTTGAGCAAAGACCGGGTCGGGCACTGCTTCAATTGGCGTCAGCCGCCCTGATAACGGGGCCATCAGACGTACCTCAACGCCAGCCAGAGCTGAGGCTAATTGAGTACTCATTGGTTTCTCCTAGATGCCACACAACTCAATTGATTAGATAATGCCAAGCTACTCCTGTGCGGCGCTGTCAAGGATACGACCGTTAGATAAATTAAAGGTTCAACTTATTAAACACGTCTCGCAATACCTGAGCAGATTGCTTCAGATGTTTTTCTTCAGTCTCACTCAGGGGCAAATTCACCTTCTTGAGCCCACCTCTGTCATTAACAACAGTCGGTAGACTCAGGCAAACATCGCGAATGCCATACAACCCATTGATCAAACTACTCACAGTTAGAACTCGCTCCTGACTGCGGACAATGGCCTTGACAATATCCGTGACGGCTAGGCCAATGGCGTAGGACGTATAGCCTTTTCGTTGAATAATTTCATAGGCCGCATTTTTGACCTGGTTAAAAATACCCGTTAATTCGTTCTGTTCAGACGCTGACAGGTTAGCCCAATCGCCTTTGACCAGTTTCGCGCCGCCGATATAGGCCGTACTCCAAACAGGAACTTCACTGTCCCCATGTTCACCAATAATGTAGGCATGAACGCTACGGGCGTCGATGTCCATCTTCTGAGCCAATAGGGAACGAAACCGGGCGGTGTCTAGAACGGTGCCTGAACCAATAACTCTGGAGCTGGGAAAACCAGAGATCTTCAGCGTCACATAGGTCATGACGTCAACCGGATTGCTGACAATCAGAAGAATAGCGTTGGGACAATATTTGACAACGTCAGTTAGGAGACCTTTAAAGAGGGACACATTGCGTTCCACCAGGTTGAGGCGGCTCTCACCCGACTTTTGAGCGGCTCCCGCTGTGATAATCACAATATCGGCATCTTGTCCGACATCGGCAATGGTCCCAGTTTTGAGATCGGTGGGAGAAATGAAAGGCATGCCATGGGCTAGATCCATCACTTCTCCTGTGACCCGATCTTGATTAATATCCTGTAAGATCAATTCATCGAAGCAGTCTTGGATTAACAAGGAGTAGACGCACGCTATCCCAACTTGGCCCACACCAATCACAATGCCTTTTCGGGGGCGAATTGGGGTAGGCGCTTCGGCATCGGGATTAGGGATGAAGAGTTGGTCAAACATATTATCCTTCAATAGGGCCACTTCCAGTTAACTATTTCGGGCTTGTCGATCCCATACTCATAGGCATAAGCGCGGTGCTCAATGATGGCGTTTTGCATCCGCTCCCGGACATAAGCGGCGGCGGATCCCAGGGATGGGACCCGGTCAATCACATCGATCACCAGGCTGAACCGATCAATCTGGTTATTAATCGCTAGCTCCATCGGGGTGTTAATGTTGCCCTTTTCCTTGTAGCCCCGAACATGCAGATTGGCGTGGTTGGTTCGGCGATAGGCAAGTTTATGAATCAGCCAGGGATAGCCATGAAAGTTAAAGATGATCGGTTTGTCGGTAGTGAACAGGCTGTCAAAGTATCTATCAGGGAGTCCATGGGGATGTTCAGTCTCGGGTTGCAGTTTGAACAAGTCAACCACGTTAATGAACCGCACCTTCAGCTGAGGAAACTCTTCTCTCATGATGGCGGTAGCGGCTAGAGACTCCATGGTGGGCACATCCCCACAACAAGCCATCACTACATCTGGAATATCAGGCTCTTTACCACAATCATCGTTACTGGCCCATTCCCAGATGCCAATGCCCTTGGTGCAGTGTTTGATCGCCTCCGCCATACTCAGGTATTGCAAGTGCTTTTGCTTATCGGAAACGATGACATTGACGTAATCCTTACTGCGCAGGCAATGATCGGCGCAGGAGAGCAAGCAGTTGGCGTCCGGCGGAAAATAGACCCGAACCACATCGGCGCTCTTGTTGGTCACCACATCGACGTAGCCGGGATCTTGGTGGCTGAATCCATTATGGTCTTGCCGCCAAACCGTAGAGGAGAGCAGGATGTTCAACGAAGAAACCGAAGCTCGCCAGGGAACTTCATTCTTGCAAATATCCAACCATTTTGCGTGCTGGTTGAACATGGAGTCCACCACATGGGCAAAGGCTTCATAGGTGTGGAAAAAGCCATGACGTCCGGTCAGCAGGTAAGTTTCTAGCCACCCCTGCAAGGTATGCTCGCTGAGCATTTCCATCACCCGCCCATCGGTTGAGAGTTCAGTGCCATCGGCGTCTTCCGGCAGAATCTCCCCCATCCAAACTTTCTTGCTGGCTTCGTAGACGGCGCTAAGACGGTTAGAGGCGGTTTCATCCGGCCCAAACAACCGGAATGAGGTCATGTTGTTGCGCATCACATCCCTCAAAAAGTTCCCCAGGGGTTTAGTGTTCTCAGCTTCAGAGACGCCCGGTTGATCAACTAGGACCGCATAATCGCGAAAATCTGGCATGTTCAGCTCCTTGCGCAACAGTCCCCCGTTGGCGTAAGGAGTGGCGCTCATGCGGCGGGCACCGATGGGAGCCAGTTCCTTCAGTTCCGGAATCAACCGGCCAGTTTCGTCAAATAGTTCTTCCGGTTTGTAGCTGCGCAGCCAGTCCTCCAGCAGCTTTATGTGCTCCGGATTGCCGTGCATGCCGGATAGCGGCACCTGGTGCGATCGCCAAAAGTTCTCAGTTTTCTTGCCATCAACCGAGACCGGTCCTGTCCAACCCTTGGGCGACCTAAGGACAATCATCGGCCACATGGGCCGCTTAGCGACCCCGCTGCTGCGAGCCTGATGCTGAATGTCTTTGATTTCTGTCACGGCTTGTTCAAGGGTGGCGGCCATCAACTGATGCATTGTTTCAGGATCGCTCCCTTCCACAAAGTAGGGTTTGTAGCCATAACCCTCGAACAGGCTCCGCAGTTCTGGGTGACTGATGCGTGACAGGATGGATGGGTTAGCAATCTTATAACCGTTCAAATGTAGAATGGGCAGCACTGCCCCGTCTCGAATGGGGTTGAGAAACTTATTGGAGTGCCAGGCGGTGGCCAGGGGTCCGGTTTCTGATTCACCGTCGCCGACCACACCCGCCACAATTAGGTCAGGGTTATCAAAGGCGGCGCCATAAGCGTGGGAAAGACTGTAGCCGAGTTCACCCCCCTCATGAATTGAGCCAGGGGTCTCCGGCGTGCAATGGCTGCCAATGCCGCCTGGGAAGGAAAACTGGCCAAAGAACTTTTTCATCCCGGTCGCATCTTCACTTTTTTCTGGATAAATCTCAGAATACGTCCCCTCCAAATAAACTGGCCCCAGGACGCCTGGGGCGCCATGACCGGGGCCAGCTATATAAATCATGTCCAGGTCATACTTTTTGATTAAGCGATTGAGATGAATGTAGATAAAGCTAAGGCCAGGGCTGGAGCCCCAGTGTCCCAACAAGCGCTGCTTCACATGCTCAGCTTTGAGGGGCTCTTTCAACAGCGGATTGTCCCGCAAATAAATCATGCCGACAGCAAGGTAGTTGCAGGCTCGCCAGTAGGCGTGGATCTGGCGCAGGTCTTCTGCACTTAAAGGCTTTTCCGGTGTAGCGACTGGTTTTTTAGGGGCTACTGTCATGGATTACCACTCCCAATTTCTTTTCAATCTCGTTAACAGAAACTAGCCGATGCTTGATAGCCGTCTCTGACCCATACCGTTGCTGAGTCAGTTCTCGTATACAAAGTCTTGAAATTTCGCTGATTGATCTGAAACTGAATATTACCTAATATTACCTAGAGAGACACGAAGCTCCGTGTCTCTAAATAGCCTGAAACAACCTGTCAGTCACCTCAATGATTGATCATCTCTATCAACGAACTTTAACTACCGGCCCATAAGTGGTAAATCCTCTTCGTGAGATTAATTCTGCCAGAAAAGGATAATATATTAATCGTCCAGGATATCTTCTCATCTTGGCGTAGAGATTCAACTCGATCAACAGTAAATTTTAATCTTTGCATTTGTATTTTTTTATGGCGATAAGAAACACCAATTGAAAAATCGGAAGTGTATAGTTTAAGCCAGGAAACCTTCTCAGTGAAAGGGGTTCAAGCTTTGTGATTTTGACGACTGAAAGACCAGGAGAAGATCACCCATAATCATTAGCTAACCATCTGAATATATTTCAAATACAAGACGAGCTTCCAGAAAAACAACGTCCCCAAAGAACCGATTTGGAATATTTGCAATCCAGATAATCTGAAACTGAGGAGTACGATTGCTATAGTTGCAGAGAATCTGTTTGAAGCAATCACTTTGCAATCGTCGCACCACAGAACGGCCCTCTACAGAACACTTGCTCAAGGCGTTTCGAAATATCCCCTTTTAATTTTCACCTATTGCAATGA
>JAKSDM010000062.1 GCA_022360135.1 Pseudanabaenales cyanobacterium
CCTGCTTTTGAGCTAGATAGTGATTTAAAGAAATACTTGTATTTTGTTGTGGCGTTTACTGCAGGCTTTAGTGAGGTATTGGTTCCCGATCTTTTGAGTAAGACAGAAAGATCTATCGCGAAAGATAACAACTAGGGTGAGAAGTTAGACTCTCAATACCGTTCGGTTAACAATTTTTGGAAATCCCAAGATACGGAGAGACATTGCATGCAACGTCTCTCTGAGTTAATTATCCCCTAGTTACCTCCTCGTTTCCGAGCTCCGGCTTAGAAACGTCAGTTGTAGAAGCTCCAGCTTCCTGTGGTAAGGAAGCTGGAGCTTCCTACCAGTGAATAAAGTGAGAACACCCTTATCCTGGAGTAGATATCGGGTGCCTACCAGTGCAAAGGATAGGGGGGTGAGCATGTCAATATCCTTAACCAAGCAGCATAGCTACATGGGGTCGCCATCATAGAACACTCTATCTCGGAACATTCTATCTATATATAGATAAATATATATAAACGATAGGAGTAGGTATTTATTTTATAAGGAAATGTTGTCAATAAGGATTTCTTGTGCCAAATTGGTTGCAAGTTTCTGGATTTGCTAGGTCTATTTTGGTAGTTACTCCATGGAACACAATTTACCTAGCTGAATTCTTTCAGATCCAGTTAAGCCATATGTATAAGAAGCTGGAAATCGCAACCTTGACTATTCTCTTTTTAATCCTTTTAGAAAAACTATCAATGGGATTGGCCTTGGCCGTCAATACCGCCAACAATTTTGGCGCCATTGCCACCTCATCATCAGGTGCTTGGGGGATCTCAACCGACTTTCAGAGTCGTATCGACGCCGAACGGGAAGCCCTCAGAAGTTGTGGTCAAAGAGATTGTATGATCCAGGTATTGTTTGATGACTGTGGCGTCTTAGTTGAGCACAATCAGATGCGGGCATGGGGGGTCGGCTACACGCTGGAAGAGGCTCAATCCAATGCCCTAGAGGCGTTAGATAATCGAGGTAGGGTGATCGTACAGGGTTGCAATACAAAATAGTGGGATGACATGGGAGCCTTGTTCGAAAACCTAACGCCACATGAGACTGAGCAGCAGGCGAAAGAGCTGCGATCGCTCCTGCAAGAGGCCAGTTATGCCTACTATGTTCTGGATCAACCCATCATGGAGGATGCCGTTTACGACCGCCTCTATCGAGAACTGCAGGAATTAGAAGCGGCATATCCCCAACTGGTGACTCTCGACAGCCCTACCCAGCGAATTGGCGAAAAACCGGCCAGTCAGTTCACCTCCGTTAAGCACAATATTCCCCTCTACAGTTTGGAGAACGCCTTCAATCTGGAAGAATTGATGCAATGGGAGCGCCGCTGGCGTCGCCTGGAACCCGACGTAGAGACCGCCGAGTCAGTGGCCGAACTGAAAATTGATGGCTCCGCCCTTGCCCTAACTTATGAGAATGGCCTCTTGGTCAGAGGGGCCACTCGGGGTGACGGCGTCTTTGGGGAAGAGATCACCCAGAATGTCAAAACCATTCGCTCAATCCCGCTCCGGTTAAAGCTGGAAAATCCCCCACCCGTTGTGGAAGTCCGGGGCGAGGCGTTTCTTCCCCTCAA
>JAKSDM010000480.1 GCA_022360135.1 Pseudanabaenales cyanobacterium
GCAGCGCTAGGAATGGAGCTGAGACTAGTGGATGACCAGGGGCGAGATACGCCTCAGGGCAAAGTCGGAGAGATATTAGTCAAAAGCGAAGCCATGATGGCGGGTTACTGGAATAATCCAGAAGCTACCAAGGCAGCCTTGACCAATGGATGGTTACACACCGGCGATTTAGCCTGGATGGATGAAGACGGTTACTATTGGTTTGTTGGCCGCAAAAAAGACATCATCGTCCGAGGGGGATCCAATATTTCACCACTAGAAGTCGAGGAGATCTTGTACCAACATCCTGCGATCAAAGAAGCCGCCGTCATTGGCGCGCCCGACGCCAGCTGGGGTGAAGTGGTTCAAGCCTTTGTGGCGTTGAAAGTTGGAGCCACAACAACGGCGGCGAAATTGCAGGCGTTTGTCGGCCAACACCTGGCTGCCTATAAAGTACCAGAAACCATTTCTTTCCTGCCAGAACTCCCCAAAGGATCAACGGGTAAAATTCACCGCAAGACCCTACGGGACTGGTCAAAAACTGCCTTTGGAAATGTCCAGGATGTTGTCTAACGCCATCAACTCTTTGGTGAAAGAATTCGCAGTATGGCCGCCAATCTTGATGCTCGCACCTTTCCAGAGCTACCATGCCTATTGGGCCCAGTAACTATCTCCAGTTTGTTCTTGTCAATGGATGTACATATTTCTATCGGGGGTTAAAGTTAGACCAACTGGCGCTCTCATAGCTTCCTGCTCAAGACAATTACACTATTCTTGACGCTGGCCCAATATTGCGCTCTGAATCAAGACTGTCATGATTGTACAAACTTCGCCCTCTATTCAACCGCTGACGATTGAGTGGAAAGCGCTGCCTGAAGACTATATTCTGCCTGATGACCCTGTGGAGAATATTCTGCAACCTTACCTGGCTGCCGCCTTGACCGATGCGCTTGACACCGCCGGATTGATTACGCCAGAGAAGCTGATTGCTTCTAACTTTGGGCTGGTGGCCATGGTCAATCAAAAAACAATCGTCAAGGCGCCTGACTGGCTGTATGTTCCCCAAGTTAATCCAGTGACTGGCGTGGTTCGTCGTAGTTACACACCCAATCTTGAAGGGTCGGCCGTGGCGGTTGTGATGGAATTTTTGTCGGAAACTGATACGGGTGAATACTCTTCGCGTCCCACCTATCCTTATGGCAAACTATACTACTACGAACAAATTTTAAACATTCCCACTTATGTAACTTTTGACTCCAGCACTTCATTTTTAGAGGTTCGTCAGCTATCAGCAGATCTTCCAGAAAGTCGCTACATCGTCCAAACAGCAAACGCAGAAGGGCGTTACTGGATTCCAGAGTTGAAGCTATGGCTCGGTTCGTGGCATGGAGAGCGGCTAGGGATGGTGGCCCACTGGTTACGATGGTGGGATGAGGCAGGCAATTTATTACTGTGGAGTTCAGAAATAGCCGAGCAAGAACGTCAACGGGCCGAACAAGAACGTCAACGAGCCGAGCAGGAACGTCAACGAGCTGAGCAGGAATCTCAGCGAGCCGAGCAGGAACGTCAACGAGCTGAGCAGTTAGCTGCGAAGTTGCGGGAATTAGGCATTGAACCAGACCTGTGAGAATAGGGCGCAAGGATGCAGAACTGATAAGTTAGTGGGGTGCGATCGCAAAAATCTAGTCCAACGATGGCGCAGAATAACCCGCTTAGGATTGTCTACATACCCCAAACATAAATCTCTCTGCCGTCATAGCACTGAACTTGTTCGAACAGTTTATCTTCCCAGCTCACCTGAGGATCACGGTTAAACACAATTAAAATTGACTGGTCCAGGTTAATTCCCGAGGGATGATTTCTTGATAAATGGGATTCGCAATCCGCCAAGCGGGACGACGGCGGATCAGTCCCAAATCTTCGACATACTGGGCATCATCTGTGGGAAACTGTTCAACCTGGGCCTCACTGCCTAACATTTGGGCAATCACCCGATGGACACGGGGTTCTTTGAGTTTATCGGTGAGTTGGTCAAGGTGAGTGTCGCGCCGCTGAATCAGGTCTTCACGGGCGGTTTTCATCAGTTCTAGGGTGATCGGGTGAGTGCGATCGCGCCCCGATTTCAACTCAAAACACGCCTCATAGGCCAGGGCATTCACCAACCAAGGCTGCCCCTGGGTTTGCCGCCAAACGTACTCTAGAGCTTCTGGGGTAAACACCTGCCCAGTGGTTTCGGTATGTTGCAGCAGTAACGTCTTCACCTCAGCCTCAATAAAGTTACCGAGTCTGAGGGATTTTGCCTTGATATTAAACGTCATCCATATCCCAGCGGCTCAGCGGATCGATTAAATAATGCCAATCGGATCGGACGGGACCAGCTGTGTTAAAAAATCGTTCGGTGAACTGTAGCGCCATAATTATCCTTTGAGAGGGTTACGCCATTTGCACCCGAAGAATTGGCCGAAATCGGTGTCTGTTGTACAAATTTCTAAGCCGTGTTCGATGGCCAAGGCGGCTAAGTGGGCGTCTGGAATGAGGTTTGCATTGGCCTGGGTGGTGTGCAGCAGCTGACTTAAAACGGTCTGATGTTGGTCAGTGGGTAACGGGATCCAGATATTGGGGAGGGCTAACCATTCTTCAATCTGAGCCCAGGCGTCGTTGATAGACAATGGCGAGTTGTAAATTCGTGGATTGGTGATAATTCTCAAAAATGCTAATAGGCTCGGCCATGGCAGCCCTATGCGGACGGGCTGATTAATTTGTTGTTCCAACCATACTGCTGCTGTTTCATGCTGTGGATAGTCTGCAATTTTGGCGTAAAGCAACAGATTAGCATCCAGGAGAATCAAGCGAATTTCCCTCAATCAGGTCCAGGATCTCGGAAATATTATCAATATTGGTAATTTTTGCGCCTAGGTTTACCGGGCGGATGCGATAGGGGGGGGCGGGGCTAGTTTTAGGGGATTCCAACTGATCTAATCCGGCTCGCAAAGCGGCGTTAACGGCTTCCTTAAAACTCGAAAAACCAGACAATCTTTTTAGTCTAGCTGCGACATCATCATCCAGCGTTAGGGTCGTACGCATACATCAAAGCATATTAAACTTGATGCTTTGATGATAGACATCCCGATCAAATTCTGCAAGCGGTCTATTATTAGACTTTCAGATGAGATCGCAGGGTCTGCTGTTGATTTAAAGGTTTTTTGGGGATTAATAACGCTGGCAAACTGCGATGAATGCCTGGTAATTAACCCTGAGCCTTCAAGTTCAAACTGTTTACCCGATTCCAGCAGTCGCCCTGGCGAAAAGTATATCTCTAAGAACTTAGAGCGTGCGATCGCCAGTGAATTCACCTAAGAATTGCTCTGCTTGCAGGAAAAATCGGTATTTGCCGCCGTATTTTCTGCAGCGATTTTGGGCTTTCTAACTTTCTGAGGTGAAAACATCTGCGCCTGAACAAGCTCGCCAGCAAGATCACACCCAATTTTATCTCTGATTGGCTAAAGATCCTTCTATATTTCTATCTATTTTTTGCTTCTAACAACGGCTGAAATTTTAGTTTGACGCCCTGGCGCTCTGGATACCACGAGGAGATTCTTCACTAATGTCGCGCTCTATTCTCAAACAACTGATAGCGAAGCGGTCCATGCATCGGTTTCACGCTGGCGCAAATGGTAAACCTTTGCCGTCGAAGTTTTTGGCTCAGCTAGCAGCTGGCTTGGGTTTAACGGGAGTGATCGCACTGGGTGGAACATCTCCCGTGTTCGCTCAAACTATGATCGAAGATGTACCAGCAGGCGGCATAACCTTTGGTAGTACAACAAACTTATGCAATAACTTCTTGGTTCGATCTTTTAATGTCAATGACAATATTTCTGTCGGCGATGTTTCATTAGGTTTGAACATTAGCCATGGCTTCCGTGGCGCTATCAGGGGTTTTTTACAAGCTCCTAGCAGCAACTTCATCGAGTTTCTCAATATTAACGGGGGGGACACTAACGACAACTACGATGTGCTGTTTCAAGATGGCGGCGGCGCTATCAATGACGGTGGTATCGATGACGTCGGATCGCCCTTTTACGACCGAACTGTCAATCCAAATCAGGCGCTATCTACATTTGCGGGTGAGTCAGCCTTCGGAACATGGAACCTTTTTCTGTGCGATGGAGGGAGTGGTATACAGGGAACCTACAATCGCAGTCTCCTGACAATATTTCCGCCAGACATCAGTGGCTTTGCGTTTGATGATGTCAATAGAGATAATACCCGAGGCGCTAGTGAGGGAGTACTTAGCAATGTCGGATTGACTGCTTATCGAGATGATGGCGATGGCGCTTTCGAACCCGGTGCGGATGATGCGCTCGTTGCAACCAGTCAAACAGGTTCGACTGGCGCATATGCATTCAATGGTCTAACTAATGGCGACTATTGGATTGATGTTGATGAAACCGATTCTGATTTGGCTGGCAGAAGCTATGGCGGTTCAGCTGCAACGGGTACCGCAGATCCGCGTCTAGTGCCCTTCTCAGGCGCTGCTATTGGGGATATCGATTTTCCCTTCTTTCAAGATCTACAGTTTCTTTGTGACCCGGGTGATCCGACCGGACAACTCGCCTTTTTAGACGGGGCAGTGCTGGAATCGGGCAGCGACCTTCAGGTGGGCGCAGTGTATCGGTTTGCTGACGTTTTTGCCAATACTGACGCTTTAGTGGAAGTAGCTGCTTTTAATGGCGGCGCTACTTTAGCTGCGATTGACAACGATTCGACAGGCGTGTCGTCCGCCTTTCAGCCGACGCTGAATGCCGCCTCTGGTACAACATCTAGCGTTGATTTTAACATCACATTTGTGGTCAAGGATACGAACACGCCGGTTACTATCACATTCAAAGCGGCTGGTGTTGACATTGATGGCGATGGCGGCTCACTCCGAGAGTTTATCGAACTCACGAATTTGAGTAGCTTCAGTTTGGCGACACCCACCACGTTGACGGCAACTGCGATAACCTCAGGTAACCGATTTGAATCCAATACAGTTGTGGCTCAGCCGGGCGTGAGCGCCACTGCAACTCAGACATTGGCGACCACTCAGTACACTTCAGTTTCTCAGTTTCGATATCGCATTGGCGCAATTGACGGAGGCGCTTCAAGCGCGACACAACGGCTCAACTCGCTCTATTTTGGTTGCACCAATGGTCCAGTCACGAGCGCTAATCTAGAAGACTATGGCGACGCCCCTGACACTTATGGTACGGACGCCACGGCGGGTAACAGCGGTGGCGATCCTGTAGGGGCCAGCCACACCATCGTCAGCGGTATTCATCTAGGCAGCACCGCGCCCGATGATGAAACCGACGCCTCTACTCCCCTCGATGGCAGTGGCGATGGCGCCGAAGACGATGGCATTAACCTACCAACGCTGACCGAAGGCGACACTAGCTATACGATTCCTGCGGGCAATATCACGGCGACTGGGACAGGCGTCCTTCATGCATGGTTGGACTTTGATCAGAGTGGAACGTTTGAGTCGGGCGAATATAGCAGTGTTTCCGTAACCAGTGGGACGCTTGCAGGTGATTTAACCTGGAACAGCATTACGGCGGGTGGGGCGGGAGATACCTATGCCCGTTTCCGGTTTACCTCGGACGCCAGCATTAATGCCAATACGCCGGGGGGAGCAGC
>JAKSDM010001663.1 GCA_022360135.1 Pseudanabaenales cyanobacterium
CTTTCCTTACAGAATGAACAACTGCAACGCTCAGTTCGAGAACTACTCTATCGATTCGCTCACTTTCAGCATCTGACAGGGTTCCTGCAAGATCTCTCAGATCAAATGTTGATTGTCCCAGAGCGCCATCTTGCTAGACAACCCCTCACCCCAAAAACAGACTTACCCGGTGGAACACACCTTACCTCTCTAGCCTCTGCTAATTTTGACTCCCTGGAACTGGATAACTACAGCGCCCTACACGGTCTGCTGCAAGAACTCCTAGAAGAGGTGATTCAGTTAGAAGAATCCGTGGGCGACATTGAACTGTTTGCTGGGCAATCGAATCAGATGCTGGAACAACAACGGCAGCGGATGACCCAGCTGCGGAATGAGCTGATGTGGGCTCGTATGTTGCCTCTCAGTGGGGTGTTGAATCGTTTCCCTAGAATGCTGCGAGATTTATCCGCCAACTATCATAAGCCAGTCAATTTGAAGATTAGCGGCGCCGGGGTTTTGGTCGATAAAGCGGTTTTGGAAAAACTCTATACCCCTCTGCTGCATCTGCTCAGAAACGCCTTCGATCATGGTATTGAAGACCCAGAAACCAGACTTCGACAGGGCAAGTCCGAACAGGGCCAGATTGAAATTCGAGCGTACCATCAGGGAAATACCACCGTCATTGAAGTGCGGGATGACGGCCAGGGTTTGGATTTAGGGAAAATTGGCCGTCGAGCGGTTGAACTGGGATTACTCTCAGCCGATCAATTGACAGTGGCCGATAAAAAACAGCTCACCGAATTGATCTTTTCGCCGGGCTTTTCCACAGCCCCCCAGGTGAGTGAGTTATCTGGCCGTGGAGTAGGGCTTGATGCGGTCCGCTCACAGTTGCGATCGCTCAAAGGAACCCTATCGGTAACGCCTTTTCCAGGTCAAGGAACCACCTTTACCTTACGTCTACCGCTAACCCTAACCGTCGCCAAATTGCTGATTAGCTTCATCGGCTCGACAGCCCTGGCGATTCCCTCAGACAGCATTGAAGAAATTGTGATTCCTAAAGCCGGTCAAATCAAGCAATCTGGCAACCAACGCTTGCTTTACTGGCAAAACCAACTGGTCCCTGTTTATCCGATGGCAGAACTGCTAGACCATGCTTATCCCCTGCCTGAAACCCTACCTAGCAAAGCACTGAGCTCGGTTCCCACACCCCGGAATTGGGCCTTACCGATGTTGATTATGCGTCAAGATCAAACCATTTTCGCCTTGGAGATCGAACGGTTGGTTACCGAACAAGAATTGGTGATTAAGCCCTTTGGCGCTGTGATTGCATCACCCAGCTATACCTATGGCTGCACCATTTTAGGGGATGGCTC
>JAKSDM010000609.1 GCA_022360135.1 Pseudanabaenales cyanobacterium
CCCATTACCCACTACCCGATGCTGGGAATGCGCCACATCCAACTAAGAATGGCTATATTCAAAGCATTTGAGCGATCGAACCATGACTGTATGTGAGTATAAGCCAGGTCTAGAGAATATACCGGCTACCCAATCGAGTATAAGCTACGTTGATGGACAGAGAGGAGTTCTAGAATATCGGGGGATTCGAATTGATGAATTGGCGCAGCAAAGCACGTTCTTGGAGACAGCTTATCTGTTGATTTGGGGAGGACTGCCCACTAAGCAGGAATTGGGAGACTTTGAGCACCAAATTCGCTACCATCGACGACTTAAATACCGCATCCGGGACATGATGAAGTGTTTTCCAGAGAGTGGACATCCAATGGATGCGCTGCAAGCGTGTGCAGCTGCTTTGGGGTTATTTTACTCACGCCGGGCGCTGGACAACCCAGCCTATATCCAGGCGGCTGTGGTCCGTCTTCTAGCGAAAATTCCGACCATGGTGGCGGCTTTTCAGCTCATGCGCAAGGGCAACGACCCGGTTCAGCCCCGGGACGATTTGGACTATTCAGCCAACTTCCTATATATGCTTAATGAGCGCGAACCCGATCCTTTAGCGGCTCGCGTTTTCGATATTTGTCTGACACTCCATGCAGAGCATACCATCAACGCTTCTACCTTCTCAGCAATGGTGACTGCTTCGACATTGACTGATCCCTACGCAGTGGTCGCCTCTGCAGTGGGAACTTTAGCCGGCCCCCTCCATGGAGGCGCCAATGAAGAAGTGATTGCCATGCTTGAGGACATTGGGTCAGTAGAGAATGTCCGCCCCTATATTGAAGATCGGATCCAGCACAAGTCCAAAATTATGGGCTTTGGACACCGAATTTACAAGGTGAAAGACCCTCGTGCAACTATCCTGCAGGGCTTGGCGGAACAGCTATTTGATAAGTTTGGCCAGGATGCCTATTATGAAATTGCCCTGGAGTTGGAGCAGATGGTGACTGAAAAACTAGGTCATAAAGGAGTTTATCCCAACGTAGACTTTTACTCTGGATTGGTCTATCGCAAGTTGGGAATCCCTACCGATTTGTTTACGCCTGTATTTGCGATCGCTCGAGTAGCTGGTTGGTTAGCCCACTGGAAAGAACAACTAGGGGAAAATCGCATTTTTCGCCCAACTCAGATCTACACAGGACCCCACAACCAACCTTACATTCCAATTTCCGAGCGGCCTCAGCTTTGGGAGCAACATGCAAATGGCCTGTGATGGGCTAGACCCCTCTTGTCAACTCGGTATCCCATCGTCATGATAAACACAGTGACGATTTTCAGGAACTCCAATCCCTCCAGTTATTAACTGGGGGGTTTTTATCATGAAATTGCAATCAATACTTCTTAGAGTGACTATATTGATAAGGGATAGCCTCTTAAACTGGAACGTTCTGGCTGGGCAAGAAGTCAGAAATTAGGGAGATAGGAATCAGCTATAACCTACTTCGGCATTCCTCATTCTGAATTCTGTTTTCTATCTCAGGGATAATTTCCCATTTTTAAGTTAGCGCCTGTGATCAAGAGATCTTCTTATTCAGATAAAGTCTGATAGCAGTAGATCCAAACGATATACTAGGCAGTAGCATCTGTAAAAGAATCTTCACATATTAGACGTTGGCACACCTTTGAGCATGAACCAAGGAATCGACCTACAAGGCAGTTTTGTCCAAGCCCTCATCGACCTCGGCATATCTGCGGGGAGCGCTAAGGCCCTCTGGCTACCCTTACCCATGGTGCTCATGCTGATTGCAGCCACTGTCAGCATTTTTGTTACTGTGTGGCTTGAGCGGAAAATCTCAGCAGCAGCACAGCAGCGGATTGGTCCAGAATACGCTGGACCGTTGGGTACTCTACAAGCGGTAGCTGACGGTATGAAATTGGTCTTTAAAGAGGATATTATCCCGGCCAAATCCGATCCGCTGTTATTTACCTTAGGCCCGGTGATTGTTGTTATCCCGGTCTTACTTTCCTTCTTGATTGTGCCGTTCGGGCAGAATTTGGTAATTACCGACATTGGGGTTGGTATTTTCCTTTGGATCGCCCTTTCTAGCATTGCGCCTATTGGCCTATTGATGTCGGGGTATTCTTCCAATAATAAATATTCCCTCTTGGGAGGTCTGCGGGCGGCCGCCCAGTCCATTAGTTATGAAATCCCAATGGCTTTAGCTGTATTAGCGGTCGTCATGATGTCAAACAGCCTTAGCACCATTGACATCGTTCAGCAACAGTCTGGGCACGGGCTTTTAGGCTGGAATGTTGTGCGACAGCCAGTTGGATTTCTGATCTTCTGGATTGCTGCTCTGGCGGAGTGTGAGCGACTTCCTTTCGACCTGCCTGAGGCTGAAGAGGAATTGGTGGCTGGGTATCAAACGGAATATACCGGAATGAAGTTTGGCCTGTTCTACGTTGGCTCTTATGTCAACCTGGTCTTGTCAGCCCTATTAGTCGCCGTCCTCTACTTGGGAGGCTGGGATTTCCCTATCCCCATTGATTTATTAGCCAGTTGGCTGGGAGTCAGCGAGAATGCTCCTTGGCTACAGATTATCATGGCCTCCCTAGGGGTGATGATGACCCTCTTTAAAGCCTATTTGCTAGTGTTTACAGCCATCCTAATGCGTTGGACGGTCCCTCGGGTGCGAATTGATCAACTCCTGGATTTTGGATGGAAGTTTCTGCTTCCGGTTTCTCTGGTCAATTTATTGCTGACAGCCGCCTTAAAATTAGCATTTCCCATTGCCTTTGGGGGTTAGTGGTTTGTCAGCGTCGCTCTGTCTTAGGGCGAAATGCAGCTTCTGGCATTGCCTGATAGAGATTGCTAAAGTCATCAATTCACACTAAATCTCAATTATTTTCCCCTATTTAGGGAGGTTAACCTGATGCTAAAGTTCCTTAAGCAAGTTGGCGATTACGCCAAAGAAACCGCCCAGGCTGCTAAGTATATTGGTCAAGGACTCTCAGTCACCTTTGATCATATGCGGCGGCGGCCTATCACGGTTCAATATCCTTATGAGAAACTGATTCCTTCAGAGCGGTTTCGAGGTCGAATTCACTTTGAGTTCGATAAGTGCATTTCCTGTGAGGTCTGTGTCCGCGTGTGTCCTATCAACCTTCCCGTTGTCGATTGGGATTTTGACAAGGTCGCCAAGAAGAAAACCCTAAAGCATTACAGCATTGACTTCGGTGTTTGCATTTTCTGTGGTAACTGCGTAGAATACTGTCCCACAAACTGTCTCTCAATGACAGAGGAATATGAACTAGCCGCCTACGACCGCCACGAACTCAACTACGATAGTGTTGCTCTAGGACGATTGCCCTACAAAGTAACTCAAGATCCGATGGTGACTCCTCTACGTGAACTGGCTTATTTACCCAAAGGCGTAATGGATCCTCACGATCTGCCTGCAGGGTCTCATCGCGCGGGTAAGCTGCCCCAAGAGATTCTGGATGAATTAGAAACGGCGGATAAATCAAAGAAGTAGAGAATTGTAAGGGCTCATTTCCTCCGGTAGGAATTGGATCGCGCCAGGAATAGGGAACAGGGAATAGAGAACGGGAGTCAGAGGATCGAAGGGCTTTGCCCTTCACGCAGAGTTGTCAGTCTTAGGAATGGGTTTGTCCCCAGGAGACAAGTCTGGGATTTTAGCGAACCCAAGAATACCAAAGCCCTAAGCGCTAACAGCTGATTAATAGTATCTTGAAGGCGGAGTATAAGGAGATCCGATTATTGTGAATCTAGCAGAAGGGGTACAACTGGTCTCATTGTTGCTGCTATCAGTGATGATGCTAGGGGCGGCGCTGGGCGTTGTGTTGCTTTCGAATATTGTTTACTCAGCCTTTTTGTTAGGCATGGTGTTCGTTAGCATTTCAGGACTGTACATCCTGCTCAATGCTGGGTTTGTAGCCGCTGCCCAGATTCTAATCTATGTGGGCGCCGTGAATGTGTTGATCCTGTTTGGGATCATGCTGGTGAATAAGCAGCGAGATTTCACCCCAATTCCAAATGCTTGGATTGGCAAGCTAGCTACCGGTGTGGTTTGTCTTGGGCTGTTTGCTCTGCTGGGCGCAATGGTATTGGCGACGCCTTGGTCGTTTTCAACCGCTATTGCTGCGGGGGACAATGCGATCATCTTGATTGGCGAACACTTCTTCAGTGATTTTCTACTCCCGTTTGAATTGGCTTCTATCCTACTACTCATGGCTTTGGTGGGGGCTATTATTCTAGCTCGCCGGGAATATTTGCCTGATGAAGAGCCTGCCCAACCGTCCTCTCGGGTGCTGACATTGCCTGAGCGTCCTAGGGAGCTGGTTTCAGCCGGTTCAACAGGGTCTACGCCAGGGATTACCGCTGCCGATGATAGTCGCGATCTCGAATGAGCTGCCTATGCATTGCATATCTATCAGGAATTTTGTGGGGTTAGACGAGGGTAACTATTGATGCAACTTGAGTTTTTTTTAATTCTGGCGGCGGCGTTGTTCTGCATTGGTGTCTATGGCTTAGTCACCAGCCGCAATGTGATCAGAGTTTTAATGTCAATTGAGCTGATGTTGAACGCGGTTAACATCAACTTGATGGCTTTTTCCAACTTCCTCGACCCTCAAGATGTTAAGGGGCAAGTCTTTGCAGTCTTTGTGATCACAATTGCAGCGGCTGAAGCAGCGGTCGGATTAGCGATCGTTCTTTCCATTTACCGCAACCGCGATACCGTAGACATGGAACAGTTCAATTTGCTGAAATGGTAATCTTGAACGATTAATTTTGAACGATTTTAAGTCAGGTGAACTACTCTTGTAGAGGCGCTGTTTTGAGCATCCTCTAAAGCTTTTAAAGTCGAAACTAGTCTCGTTAACGCACACTAGTTAGTTAATGTGCAGCTAAAGCAAGTCATTATTGTTCACAAAGCTGGAAATCAGCTAAGCCAAAGTTGGGCGGAGAAATGCGCCCGTCAACTAGAGCAACTGGGCTGCAAAGTTTTGATGGGTCCAAGCGGTTCGAAGGATAATCCTTATCCTGTTTTTTTAGCCTCTGCGACTTCACCCATCGACTTGGCGATTGTATTAGGCGGCGATGGCACCGCCTTGGCGGCGGCTCGTCACCTGGCAGCCGATTCCATTCCTATCTTGGCGGTGAATGTTGGCGGCCACCTAGGCTTTTTGACAGAATCCCGTGAAGAATTCGAGGATACCGAATCGGTTTGGCAACGACTGCTGGAAGATCGGTTTGCGGTGCAACGGCGAATGATGCTTCAGGCCCAAATCTTCGAGGGCAATCGAATTAATCTGGCGCCCGTCAGCGATCGCTTTGTGTCTCTGAACGAAATGTGTGTCAAACCGGCCTCACCCGATCGCATGATCACCTCAATCCTGGAAATGGAAATAGATGGTGAAATTGTCGATCAATACCAAGGGGATGGCCTCCTAATCAGCACACCCTCAGGATCCACAGGCTATACGGTGGCCGCCAACGGCCCCATTCTCCATCCTGGCATGGACGCACTTGTCGTCACTCCCATTTGTCCCCTCAGTCTCTCTAGTCGACCGATTGTGCTGCCGCCGGGATGCGTGGTAAGCGTCTGGCCGTTAGCAGATTCGGATCTATCAACCAAACTTTGGATGGATGGCGTACTAGCAAC
>JAKSDM010000332.1 GCA_022360135.1 Pseudanabaenales cyanobacterium
ACTCAATAACTTAACAGTCAAATCCAAACTACAAGCTTTACTATTTGCCGTTAGTCTCGCTTCTACTGGGTTGGTGAGTTTTATTAGCTGGCATCAAGTAAGATCCACCTTAAAAGAGACCACATTCCAACATCTTACTGGCGTTCGAGTTGACAGAACCGGTCAATTCGAGCAATATTTTCAGAGTCTTTATCACCAGGTGGAATTACTGGCAGAGGCTCGATATGTGATTGAAGCGATGGAGGAATTAGGTCAAGGCTTTCATCAATTAGAGAGTATTTCTGTTCCTGAACCACAGGAACAATCCTTAGAAAATTATTATCAGCAGAATTTTTTAGCCCGTTTAGCCAAAAACTTACCCGACGAAGCATTTGATTACATGTTTTATCGTCCTAGAAATCCAGCAGGTCGATATCTTCAGTATTATTACATTGCTAATAATTCTAATCCCTTAGGAGAAAAACTATCCAAGGCTGTGAATCAGAGTGGCTATACTCAGTCTCATGGCAAATATCAATCTATTTTCAATAAGATTATCGAAAAATTTGGCTTTTCTGATTTGTTGTTAATCGAGTCTACAACCGGAGATGTTATTTATTCGGTTTTTAAGCAAACAGACTACGCCACTAATCTTAAGCAAGGTCCTTATTCCCAAAGTGGACTGGCCCAAGCTGTGAATAAAGTGTTGGCAAATCCAGCCCCAGGTAACATCCAAATTGCCGATTTTAAACCCTATCATCCTGCCTATGCAGCTCCCACAGCTTTTATGGCTGCTCCTATTTATAGCGGAGCTGATTTAATTGGTATTTTGGCGATTCAAATTGCCAACGATCAAATCAACTCAGTCATTAGCGAACATGGCAATTGGGAAGGTGGTGGTTTAGGGAAAACAGGGGAAGTTTATCTAGTTGGCTCTGACCACTTAATGCGCTCTCTATCTCGCTTTTGGGTGGAAGAAAAAGAGCAATTTAAGGTCGATGTCAGCACCAGCGGCATGACCCAAAAAACTATGAATTTAATGGATAGGCTAGATACTACGATTGGGCTGCAAACAATCGGTAGCCCATTAATCGAATCTGCGTTGGGCGGACAAGGCGGAATCACCATTATCCGTAACTATCGCGGAAAAGAAGTCTTAACTGCCTACGGCCCTCTCGATCTGCCTGACTTAGACTGGGTAATTCTCGCCGAAATGGAGTTGAGTGAAGCCTACGCACCTTTGAAAAAATTGCAAACTACCTTAT
>JAKSDM010001761.1 GCA_022360135.1 Pseudanabaenales cyanobacterium
CGAAGCGGGGCAGAATCCTGGCGACGGGACCAGGCAGAAACTAGCTAAACGGGCGACCCGAATCTTGAAGGGAATTATTGACGAGTTACCTACTGCGGCTAAACTAGCTGAAGCCTGTAGCCAGTTATTGCCCGCGATCGCCTCTCTGTTGAGCCTTTGACCGCTGATCAACTAGCCTTTTCGCGCTGCAGGGCTGCAAGCCACTCATCTATCTTGATTGAAAACTGATGTCGCGCCCCAACCTCCATTTTGGCAAAATGAAAAGTAGATTAATTTCCTGACAAGAGAATGTGTAGTGCGGCGATCGCCCTAATAACAAACCCCGACCAAGCGATCGGGGTCCGAGGCTTTAAAAGTTGAATTGAGTTGCCAGCCTTTTATAAGCTAAGCGGCTAGCGGTTTTGATAATGGAGACTTCAACGGCATCTGGAGTAATTCCGGATGACCTCAATAAACGGGTTAGCTCAAACTTCAATTCAAGTTGAAGCGAATGATATTGAGAATTTGGGTCAGCCCTTGCCCCTGCGCTAGGCTTTCCGCCGTATTGCCTTGATCATCAACAATCTTCGGATCAGCGCCGTGTTGGATGAGCAACTTGACGATTTCCTCATGGCCAAATAGAGACGCCATCATCAAAGCGGTCTGTCCCGCACCGTTTATATGATTGACATCACATGACGTATGCTCCAGCAACCATTTCGCTGTATGCAAGTACCCCTTGAAAGCGACTCCCATGTAGGCATTGCTGCCTTTCTCATCTAGAGCGCATGCATCCGCGCCCGCGTCAACTAATGCAGACGCCGCTTCGTTATGGCCATGATAGGCGGCCAAAATAAATGGGGTATACCCCCGACTATTGCTGACGTTCAAATTACCGCCTTGACGAACATACTCGGTAATACTCGACACGTCTCCTTCACGAGCGGTATCAAAGATGTCTATCTCAGCAGCCATTAATGGGCTTGAGAACGATAGGTTTGAGAACAATAGCAATACAAAAATTATGAACAATCTAATGCCGTAATACATAGACTTGTTTGCTTTCCTTGAACAAAACTGTCAGCATCTCTTAACTTTTATTTTCCACTAAAGGGTGTATTACGGCTATAAAAGTTGCCGATTATATTGATAGTCCTAAAAAAAGTTGGAGGCGTATAACTTAAGCCGGAAAAAAGTTACCCCCAAAATCGGCTGAAACCCTTGTGGGCTCGAACCATTTCCCCGTAAGGCTTCCCGCCTTAAAATATACGCTAAGTTGGATTAAGTTCACTTTGATCAAAGGTCTTTGAACTTTTCTTTATGTTGGAAAAAACGGTCACGACAAGCAGGCTTACCAAAGGTTGAATTTGGGATTTATCCTCTCTAACAATGTTTATTTGTTGTGATTTTTTCAACACATAATAAGTAATGGCTCCAC
>JAKSDM010001603.1 GCA_022360135.1 Pseudanabaenales cyanobacterium
GAGAAACCAACCCGCCTCTATCAACTTTAACTAAGCGGCGCACTGTGATGGAAATTCCCAGTCTAGACCGAAGTTTGTAAGTATCCCTCAATCAGAAAATCGTTGCCAATCCTGCGGACCTGAGTTTTCTCTAACCGGATCGCTTGAGTCATCTGCTCAAAACCTAGATCGCCAACAGGGGAAGGGGCATTACCGCCGCCAATAATTTTGGGGGCGATGAACGCCCATACTTTTTGTACAGTTTGATCTGCGATCGCAGCTGCCGTCAGCTGACCGCCGCATTCCCATAGCACCGTGAGGAACCCCCGATCGTAAAGGTGCGCCATCGCGGTTGCCGGGGTTAGGGTTGGCAATCCCACTATTTCCACTCCCCGATCCTGCAAAGTCTTTTGGAACTGAGGGTTTACGCCTTCTTGGGTCAAGACTAAGGTTGCGAATTCAGTCGTATCCCACAGCTGAGCCTGCGTCGGTAAATCCAACCGGCGACTCATCACCACCCGCAGCGGATTATGATCACTCAGCCCATGAGTGGTTAGCAGCGGGTTATCTTGTCGCACCGTGTTTGCCCCCACAATGACGGCGTCACAGATGGCCCGCAGCTTGTGAACGCTCGCCCTAGCTTCTGAATCGGTCACCCAGGCGCTATGGCCCGTGGTTGCGGCAATCTTGCCGTCCAACGTCATGGCGTATTTCAAAATGCCAAAAGGACGCTGGCGCCTAATTCGATGCACAAAGGCTTCATTGAGTCGCTGGCACGCTGCCTCCTCAACTCCTACCCTGACGTTGATTCCAGCCTGCCTGAGCCGATCAATTCCGGCGCCAGCCACCCGCTGGTCAGGATCAATCATGCCGATAATCACCTGGCTGATCCCGGCCCTAATCACAGCTTCGGAGCAGGGAGGGGTGCGTCCATAGTGGTTGCAAGGTTCTAGATTAACGTATAAGGTCCCCCCCTTTGCCCGCTCTCCGGCTTCTTTCAAGGCGTATACCTCAGCATGGGGTTGACCGGCTTTGGGATGAAACCCCTCACCGACAATCTCCCCATCCTGCACAATAACGGCGCCCACCATCGGGTTGGGCGCCGTTCTGCCAGCGGCTTTCTGGGCCAGCGCCAAGCATCGCTGCATCATGGTGTGGTGGAATTCTGGGGTTTGCTGGGCCAATGGTTCTGTGACGCAGATTAGACAGTAGCACTCCACTATCTACTATCCAATATCTACTATCAAAGTGAATCAACTCTCTTTTCAATAGGTTTCATTTAGGATTTTTTGATTTGTTCACAAGCCGCCTGATGGCCAGGTCTGACAACGCCGTTGGCAATTACCCAAGATCTTTCCATGATTTTTGGGGTCGATGAATTTGGAATTCAGGGCAATGGGATTGAAATAAAAACTATAGCTGGTTTGAAAATCGGGTGCTTCTCTTTGCCTGAGGGTATTGTCAAAGCATTCATTTTTTTCAGCCAGGTTAATCAAGTGCTGTAATCAATGAGGTGACTTGGATGGCTTACATCTCTAACGACAACAATCTGAGCAAACGCGGTCGTCGCCGCGATCGCCATGCTAGCAAACCCCCCTATCGTCCCACCAACACTGGCAAACCGGACAGATTAGAAGCGGGTGGGGGACGATAAGTTTAGGGGGGCGTAGATAGCGGGTTTACTCAATCACAAAAGTTTGATAGTCAAGCATTGATAGCTCCAACTTCCAGCGGCAAGGAAGTTGGAGCTTCTTAAATTTCTCTAGCCAGAATGTTGTGGCTGGATACCTAAAGTCGAATTCTAGAGATCTGTTTAAATTCTAGAAACCTAAGGATTTGATCTGAGACGATTAGGATTGGAATAATTACTGAAGACTCGTCCTCAGTTGAAGACTATTTTCGTAAAGGGTTAGAAGGATACCCCCCTTTCCAATTCAGATAACTTCAGATAAAAGCTATCCAGGTGTTCTTGCCCAGATCCTACGTTAGTCGAAATAAACTGTGA
>JAKSDM010000982.1 GCA_022360135.1 Pseudanabaenales cyanobacterium
CCGGGTAATGCCGCCGGTAACCTGCTGATCCGCGATCCAGTTTTTCGCGGGGTGGAGTCGAATGTAGCCGCCTTTATTCTGCGGCCCACAATTCAACAGTTGCAGGTGACTCCAGCCCCCGGCCTGGCGGACGAACCCCGCAGCGCCCGCTGCGACATTACCCTCGACATCCCCCTGCAACCCGGACAACGGGCCTTGCTCTGCCTGAATGACCGCAACTTGGAGACCCTGAACGCCTATGTGTTTGAATGCGATCGCATCGACGCCCCCACCTCAACCCTAACCTTCCACGCCGAGCAGCTTGAGCCTGGGGACTACCTGGCCCGCGTCCAGGTGGATGGAGCCGAAAGCGTCCTCCAGGTGGACCAAAATCCTCAGAGCCCGACTTTTGAACAGTATATTGGGCCGATTTGTACGATTCCGTAACCTGTACAATTCCATGACCGTCGCCGCCACCTCCCTCGCCTGGCAAAAAATCAACCAAAAGTACCTGATGGCGGCCCTGGCCCAGGTAAAGCAGCGCCTCAGCGCCAAAGCCAAAGAGCCCTGTGAGTTGCCCGCCGACCCCGCCGCCGCCCTGGCCGAAATCAGCCAATATTTCGCCGATCATTTCACCGCCGCCCCTACCCTGGACCAACTGTGCGGCAACTTTGGCCTCTCCACCTTTGAGCGAGATATTCTGGTGCTCTGCGCCGGTATGGAGTTAGACTCCAACATCGCCAACCTCTGCTCCCTGGCCCAGGGGGACAATCAAAAGCCTTTTCCCACCTTAAGTCTGGCTTTGAGTCTGTTCGCCAACCCCCACTGGAGCGCCCTCACCCCCCCCGCCCCCCTGCGGCGCTGGCGCATGATTGAGCTGGGCAAAGGACTGGGGCTGATGCAGCGGCCAATACAGATCAACGAGAAAATTTTGCACTACCTGGCCGGGATTGATCACCTGGACGGGCAACTGGCGAACCTGATTGCGCCAGTTATCGTTGTCGGCTCTACGGGCGGGGCGTTAGCGCCTTCCCATCGGCGGCTGGCGCGGCGGTTAGCCGATACTTGGGCGCAAGCGGCAGACCAGTTCAGCCTGCCCGTTTTTCAATTGACCGGGGCGAACCCCGCCAGCCAAAAAGAGATTGCCCGCCAGGTCTGTCGCGACGCCAGTTTAGACCTGTATGAGATGGCGGGTGAAGACGCCCCCACGACGGTCAAAGACCGGAACGAGTTACAGCAACTGTGGGAGCGGGAGGCCATCCTCAAACCCAGCGCCCTGCTGCTGGATTGCGCCGCAACCAAAATGGAGCGGCACAGCGAAGACATCGTCCGGCTGCTAGAGCAAGTGCGCAGTCCGCTGATGATTCTCACCCGCGATCGCCTCCACTGTCACAAGCGGCCCCTGCTCAATATCGACATCAGCAAGCCCAGCCACCAGGAGCAACAAACCCAGTGGGAATATCACCTAAACTCCCTCGGTCCTGACTTGGCCCCGGTGATCCCCTCCCTGGCGACCCAATTCAATCTCAGTCAGCCCGAAATCGCAGCCGTTTGCACCAACGTCTTGAGTCAGGCGGACATCACCACCCTCACCCCGACCACCCTCAAAGCTCAACTATGGGACAGCTGCCGCATGCAGGCCCGACCCCAGATGGATGACCTGGCCCAGCGGATCACGGTCAAGGCCGTCTGGGACGATTTAGTCCTACCCGAGGCCCAGATCCAAACCCTGCACACCATCGCCGCCCAGGTGCGCCAGCGGGTCAAAGTCTATGAATACTGGGGTTTTTCTAGCAAAAATCTGCGGGGGCTGGGGATCAGCGCCCTGTTTGCCGGACCCAGCGGCACTGGCAAAACCACCGCCGCCGAAATCCTGGCGAATTCGCTCCACCTGGATCTGTACCGGATTGACCTGAGTGCGGTGGTGAGCAAATACATCGGCGAAACCGAGAAAAATCTGCGCCGGGTGTTTGATGCGGCGGAGGGCGGCGGCGCTGTGCTGCTGTTTGACGAAGCCGACGCCCTGTTTGGCAAACGCAGCGATGTCAAAGACTCCCACGATCGCCACGCCAATATTGAAGTCAGCTATCTGCTGCAGCGGATGGAGTCTTACCAGGGGTTGGCCATCCTCACCACCAATATGAAGGGGGCGCTAGACAATGCCTTTATGCGCCGGATTCGGTTTGTGGTGCAGTTTACCTTCCCGGATATGAATCAGCGGATGGAGATCTGGCGGCGGATTTTCCCGCAAGATACACCGACAGCGGAGTTGAGTATGGAGCGGCTGGCGCGGCTGCAGGTGGCGGGGGGAAGTATTCGCAATATTGCCCTGAATGGGGCGTTTTTGGCGGCGGATGAGGATGAACCGGTGCGGATGAAACATCTGTTAATTGCGGCCCGGAGTGAATATGGCAAGCTGGAGAAACAGTTGACGGATCAGGAGATTAAGGGGTGGGTGTGAAAGGGTGGGCGAAATAAACAGTTGGGAAGATAGGCAATTTGTTTGTGAGAACCTTTTGACACCTCCCAGCCCCCAATTCTGGATGCTGCTGGCTGATTTAACACTTGGAAATATTGGAAATATTGGCGCCGAAGTGAGGGATTTTTGAGGCCCCCCAGCCCCCAAATCTGGGGGAGCATATCCTCAAAGTCCCCCAGATTTGGGGGATTTAGGGGGCCTTCAGCCATGCTCACGATGTTACGAAATAATTAGCCAGCAGTATCATTCTGGGGAAGTATGGACTCAAAGTCCCCCAATTCTGGATGCTGCTGGCTGATTTAAAACTTGGAAATATTGGCGCCGAAGTGAGGGATTTTTGAGGCCCCCCAGCCCCCAAATCTGGGGGAGCATATCCTCAAAATCCCCCAAATCTGGGGGATTTAGGGGGCCTTCAGCCATGCTCACGATGTTACGAAATAATTAGCCAGCAACATCAGCAATAGGAGATTAAAGGGGCTTAAAGGTGTTCTTAAGATGTGAGACAATAATTGGCTAGCAGCATCTCGGGAGAAGGGGCTGGGGGATGAGGGCCGTCGGGATGTTCGCTAAACGCTACGACTGATTAATTCAAGCCAACTAGACTCACCCCAATCACCCTCTGCAAACTCTCTAGATCAGGAAAAGGATCATGGCATATCAACGGAAAAAGCGCTCCCAGGAACAGATCCAGAA
>JAKSDM010000384.1 GCA_022360135.1 Pseudanabaenales cyanobacterium
GATGAGGTAGCTGTCTCCGTCGCCGCCTTGCTGTGGAACTGGGTGCATCCTCGTCGGTTGGGACGGGTGACAGGCTCCAGCGCTGGTTTCAGTTTGCCTAACTCGGATACCCGGGCTCCTGATGTATCGTTCGTTGTGGCTCAACGGTTACGTCGTTCTCCCCGTTCTTTTGCAGAGCTGGCCCCTGATTTGATGGTTGAGGTCAAGTCGCCTACTGATAGCTTGACAAAGCTCAGGGAAAAGATTGCTCAGTTTCTAAACTTAGGGACAAAGGTGGGTATTCTCATTAACCCAGATAAGCATATCGTTGAGCTTTACCGCCTGGGCCAAGATGTTGAGGTGTTGCAAGATGCTGATTTATTAACAGTCCCAGATCTACTTCCTGGTTGGCAGGTTGAAGTTTCCCAGTTGTGGCCGCTGGTGTTTGAGTGATCCGGCGAAAGAACCCGCCTGGTCTCAGATAATGGACATCTAATTTGCCGATTGAGGCGGTAGGCGGTAGACAGTAGACGGGGCAATCTCCCTACCTACTATCTACGCCCTACCGTCTACCCTAATTCTTAAGAAATGGAAAAATTAATCTGACAAGCTGTCAACACTGAGCGGCACCATCTCGCCACTGAGGGTGAGACCCAACAACATCGCTTCCTGGGGCCTAATCACCAGTCCTGTGAGCGCACATCGCTCCTCCTGCTCAGCGGTAGCCGCCATACTTACCCGGATATCTTGACGTGATATTTGAGGGGAGTTGTCCTCGGACTTCTGTTGGACATATTGCCACAGCACCTCCCGAATCAACGCCTGATACCCCCGATTACCCGCTAAGGATTTGAGTCGATCCTTCAGCTCCCGTTCTAGGCGGATGCTGGTCACTTCCATTTCAGTCGTTGAAATCCGGGGCAGTGTTTGCATAGAAAGGCACACCTCCAAAACGCGTTTCAAAATTATCTACAAATTATCTACTTAATAGTCTAGACACTCCTGTAATACAAGTGTAGTATTGAGATAGTCAACTAAGTTTGAACTATTTAAGTTTTCACTTTACTTGTACTTCTTAAGGAGTTCTGCAGCTATGTTGTATCAGCCCATTAGCATTCAATCAATCGCCATCGACCTAGGCGAAGGGTGCTTTGCGGGCGCGATCGCAGGCTCCTTACCGCCTAAAGGCTTTTTCCAATTCGGCAATCTCCTCAAATCTGTGATGGTTGAGGGTATCCAGAGAACTGATCTGTCCAATTTGGAATATCGACACTTTAGGCGAAGCGGGAAGTACAGACTCAGAACTTCTGTACAGGCAGCAGGTTAAGCAAACCCATTAAAGCTTCCTCAGCCCCCGCTTCTCCGATACCTGGAGAGGCGGGGGCTATCATGCGTTTTCTTCTCTGGCTTTGGGGGCCATTCTCGCAGTCCACCCAATCCTTCTGAACTCTCCAGATCCTTTGGCATTTTCTAAGAAACCAGAGTCATGTTGAAAGCGACCTACACTGATACCGGGATATTCCTGGAAAAACTAACTGAATCTGTTGAAGGGCTTGTGATCCAACGGGTTGTTCTCAATCTCCGATTAGGACATCGCCTGGTGGTGGAATCAAGCTATGCGTCCCTGCTGCTCCCGGCTAACCTGCCGGGGTTAGCTGAATTAGACGCGATCGCCCATAAACTTAGCCCCGAAATCCTACAATTGGACGCTTGTGACAGCGAATGGGTTGAGGTGACTCTACGAGGCACCTGGATAACAACCGCCGCCGAAGGCGCTGAGGGTATTTTCGCCGTTGAACTGGAGGCGAGCGCCGAACGCTGCCTGTTTGAATTGTGGCGACGATCGCAACCGCAAGCGGCTGGGCTGATTAATCCAGC
>JAKSDM010000797.1 GCA_022360135.1 Pseudanabaenales cyanobacterium
GCGCCAGAATGTATGGAGCTTTCTGGTGTCATCACTGTGAGAACCAAAAAGCATTATTCGGTGAAGCGATTGATCGCGTCCCCTATGTTGAATGTGACCCCGAGGGAGAAAATTCTCAAGCGCAACTATGTCAAGAAAAGGAGATTCAAGGATATCCCACCTGGGAAATTAACGATGAGTTTTACGTCGGTGGGCGATCGCTAGAGGAATTGGCCCAGCTTTCGGGCTTTACAGCGCCAGAATAGGCTGCTGGCAGAGAAGCACATGCGTGGAGTCGATATGATGGAAATAGCTAACTGCTAATCCTAACCCCCTAATCTTCATGACCGCTTCTGATGAGATTTCGCTCGATACTGCCTTTGATCAATCACTGAATCAGCTTCGCCCTAACGATCGGCCAATTCATCCCCATGGACAGGGTCGTTTAATCCATTCCCATGTTCATAGTGAGGAGTCCCTACGGCGGATCGTCAATCGCTTGTCTCGGATTGAGGGACATATTCGCGGGATCAAAACGATGGTTCAGGAGAGTCGCCCTTGCCCCGATGTGTTGGTTCAGGTCGCTGCCGTGCGAGGGGCATTGGATCGGGTTGCCCGGATTATCCTGGATGAGCACTTGACGGAATGCATTAGTCGAGCGGCGGCTGAGGGCAATATCGATGCCGAAATCGCCGAGCTTAAGGCGGCGTTGGATCGATTTTTACCGTAACTGGATATTGGGCGTTGGCCAATGCTGACGCCAGTTATTATGTCGCCTGTTATTTACTTTACTAGGCTGGAAATTGCGATCGCGCCAGGTAGAGATCCGAACCTATCACCGAACCCGTTGATAGGGTTAAGTCTGTTAATCTAGATTTACATAATCAGGCGAATTTCTACACGCTGGCTTGTCGCCGCTTTCGCAGATGTCTGCGCTGCGCCTCTCTGCTAAGGTGACAAGGGTCTTCTGTTATATCTACATGATTAGCTTATAAGAAGCTTTATGAGGAGGAGAGTGAATGGCTGCGACTGACTTCAAAGATTATTACGCCATCCTAGGGGTCAGTAAGTCCGCCAGCGCTGACGACATTAAACGCGCTTATCGAAAACTTGCCCGCAAGTATCATCCCGATGTAAATCCAGGCAACAATCAGGCTGAAGCTCGATTCAAAGAGGTTAGCGAAGCTTACGAAATTCTTTCAGATTCAGAAAAGCGACAGAAATATGACCAATTTGGTCGGTATTGGAAGCAGGCAAGTCAAAGCGGCTATCAAGGCTCAGCTGACTTTGGCGGATTTGATTTTGGCGCCTATGGCAGCTTCGAAGATTTTATTAACGAATTGTTGGGGCGATTCGGCAATGCTCCAGGGGGCAGTTCCCAAACTTACACTTATCGGACCTCTCCAGGGGGCTCTAGTGGATTTAGCAGCGGTTTCTCTGGATTTGACAATTTTTCAACCACACGCACTGCAAGCAAGTCCGCCTCATTAGACCAGGAGGCGAACATTTCTCTGAGTCTGAGTGAAGCCTTTCAAGGCACTCAAAAGCGCCTGAGAATTGGCAGTGAATTGGTGGATGTGCGAATACCAGCTGGGGCTAGGCCCGGGAGTAAAGTGCGACTGCGGGGTAAAGGGCAATTCAATTCCTATACCCAACAGAGAGGCGATGTCTACCTCCTAGTGAATATCCTTTCCCATAATTTCTTCCAGTTTGAAGGGGATAATTTGATCTGCGAAGTGCCGATCACCCCTGATGAGGCTGTTTTGGGAGGCAAAATCGATGTACCGACGCCGGATGGTACAGTGACTGTAAATGTGCCAGCGGGAATCCGCTCAGGTCAGTCGCTACGATTGCGCAGTAAGGGATGGCCCAAATCCAAAGGCGGCCGGGGAGACCAGCTGGTGAAGGTGGTCATCGCTCCACCTAAGGATTTGACGGCTCAAGAGCGAGTTCTATACGAGAAAATCCGCGACCAACGTAGCTATGATCCTCGGAGCCATTTGCAGAATATCCGTTTGTAAGCCTGCATTAAGGATTTGAGGTTCGGCGCTTTTCGATTTGTTTGCTCATCCCACTCAATCGTGTTGTTCACCCTGTCCTTGTAGTCTGCAACTCAGACCCTCGCCAAACCGTCTTGAGCGTATCGATAAATGCAAAGACAGCGGGTGGATGCAGAGCTGCGGCTAGGACAATGACTCCGATGACGCGCTCTAGCAGAACGGGCAGATCAAGCACAAGTAAATCTTCTGGGATAGGTTCGGCGGCGAGTTGAGGCATTATGCTCGCCCCTAATCCCCTTTGTACCATACTGAGTATAGTAGAATCTTCTTTGACTTCGTAAGCGGGTTGAGGGAGTTTGTTGAATCGGGCTAGGTGCTGATCTATCATATCCCGACAACAATCCTGAGGGGGCGGCAAAATCAGCGGGTAGGCGGTGAGTTGTTCCCAAGTAATGGGAGAAGGAATGGGTATAGCTGAGGGCGGAAGAAGCACGATGTAGCGATCTCGCAGCAGTTCAAACGCCTCAAACTCCTTGGAGGTGGGAAGATAGGTAAATCCGAAATCAGCTCGCCCCTGGCGCAATTCTTCTTCTACCTGGCTGTAGCGTTGAAATTCATTGATGGTGACGCTGATGCCGGGATACTTGTTGCAGAACTGCTCAATTACGATCGGCAAAATATGAGTAGCGACACTGCGAAATCCAGCCACCCTTACCTGCCCACTCTGCAGTCCTTTCGCCAGCTGCGCTTGTTTGCAGATGTTTTCCAGTGATTGCAACACCCGTCGGGCTTCCTCGGTAATTTGCGCCCCTACTGGTGTGAGTACGGCGCCTTGCCGACCTCGGTTCAGCAAAATCACCCCCAATTCATCCTCTAGAGTGGCGATCGCGTGACTCACAGCTGACTGTGACAGGTCCAATTGCAATGCGGCGTCGCTAAAGCTGCCGACCTCTGCGATCACAACAAGCGCCCGTAACTGGGAAATTTTTAACTTGTAGGGATTGATTTCACCCATTGATTTCTGTTGGTGTTGATCAGTGACTTCGCTGAAGATTCAGCATCCCCTCATTTAAGCTTTACGTATTTCTCCCCATATCTTCAACCCGTTCTTTCCTGACAAACTGGCTAGAGGTTTGTAAGCAGCTAAGTAGTCGATTCTAAGCGCTTATGGATGTAAATGCGAAATTACCTAGAATCCTCCTGTCGTTTCTATCAAATTTGAGACAAAAGTAGGTTTCCAAATATATCTAAACTCCGATCATTATTGTTCTGCATAAACTAAATGAAACGCTTTATCCGGCCTGCTGGATCACTGGTTAGCACCGCTCTTTTTACCTCGGTCGCCATTGATGGTTTATCCTTTGTCCATCAGGCGAGTGCTAATCCTAATCCTGAAGCCTCTAAACAAACCCCGGAAGCAGAGAAGCCAGACACCCTAGCCAATGCGGCTGCAAGCAATCCAGTCGAATCTGTAGCGCCGCCAGAAGTAATGTTAACTCAGCAGTTTGCCCCCGTTCCAACTGAGTTGGCTATTTCTCCGATAGCGCCTTCAGATGAGGCCGGGTCGGAAACCGTTGGGGAAGGTCAGGCGCGCCCCAACCAATCAGCTCAAACTAGCCAGAATAAGGTAGCAAAACTGGCCGATTTAATCGCCGGGGTTCAGCGTCGGATCACAGCTGAGGAAGCTGCAGATCTGCTTGGGGACACGGCCAATCCTGCAGTTAGTGAGTCGCTATTGGCTGAGCCGACAGCAGCTCAAAATGGGGATAATCCCGCCTCATCTGAAGATTCCCTGACGGCAGCCAATGGGGCTTCTAAGGAAGAGGGCTCCGAGACTATGCATGAATCTCCCCCCCCCCGTCTGGTCGAACAATTAACGGCGATCTCGGACCAGAAACAAGGCGCTAAAAAAGCTGAACAACAACAGGGACTGATAGCGGAAGCCCTAAATCTGGCGGAATCTGGCCAGATTGACCAAGCCCGCCGAATTGTCCAAAATGCCAAACTGATCGCCAATGTTAAGACAGCGACATTGGCTAGAATCGACGAACTGGCGGAGCAACCGCTAGAACAGCCTCAACCGGCGGTTGCTGAAGGATCACAGGCGGCTTCAACCAGCGATCAGCGATCGCCAGAACTGGCGGCGTCTTTGGCAGTTTTTCCCAATAGCGCTCCGCTCCAACGACTCTGTCCTCCTTTCGCCTTAAATCCAAATTCTATCGAGCCTTCTAAGGCTACCGCCGTTAACCCGCTGCCGACAATTGAGGCGCAGCAACCGGCAAATTCTTCCAAGCAGATCGCCACACCGAGTGAAGATATGCAACCTGAGTTTTCTGCGGCGCTCCCACAACATTATCCTTTTCCCCCCAACCAGACGGCTCAAATTAACGGAGTTGATCAGGGCGATCTGCCCCTGCATTCCTTGTCGGCAATTGGAAAGCGACTCAATACAGCGCTGACGAGCTCTCGGCTCATGCATTCTCACTCAGTTCTGACTCGCTTTCAAATTTCCAATTTAGACAAGTCTACCCATAAAGCTGAAGAGTCTCAGCCAAAAGCCTCACCGACAAAATCAGAGATGGCGAAACTAGCAGCTGCCGAGACGGTTGCGCCACAACAGACAACAGATTGTATGAGTGTCAATGTCAGCTACCGGAACGCTCTCCCACCCTCTAGTCAGGTTAATCTGGCTTTCCCGCTGACCATTCCAGCGGCGATCACTTCTCTGTTCGGCTGGCGCATCCATCCCATTTCGGGCGCTCGCCGCTTCCATGCAGGCACCGATTTTGGCGCGCCGATGGGGACACCTGTACTGGCAGCTTTATCCGGTCGGGTCATGACCGCCGATTATATGGGCGGATACGGGAATACAGTGATTTTGGAGCATCCCGATATATCTCAAAGAACCCTCTATGGCCACCTTTCGACGATGATGGTTCAATCTGGCATGTGGGTTGAGCAGGGAACGGTGATTGGGCAGGTTGGCAGTACAGGATTGTCGACCGGTCCCCATCTCCATTTTGAGGTTCGTCAGCTGATGGATGACGGTTGGGCGCCCATCAACCCCATTCATTCACCCGGCGCGACTGTAGCTCACTTGGGAGATGGCGGCAATTAGCGACATCAGGTCTATAGGGTCCTCGACAAACGCCCAAGCAAAGCAGGAAATCTTCCTGCTGATATGAGCTAGAATCTATGGCTGGACTAACTCCTATATTCCCGACTCTGCCAAGATTTCCCGCTTATAAGTGCCTGGGCATTGAAAATTTCACAAATATCTAGTGTCATTCCGAGAGAAGCGAGGAATCCCAATCTCCCGCTAAAGTCTGAGATGTTTCGATTCCGCCTCGCTCCACTCAACATGACACCCTGTTTTTACCGTACATAAACTGTGTAATTAATTTTGCGCAACCACTTATAGCGGGTTTCATCTGTATGGTCTACCCCCTACCCCCCACCCCCTGTCTTAACCGAAGTGTATTCGATCTAATTGAGATTGAAAATTGCTATAGATTAGCGAGTAAGCTGTTTGACATGGGTTGATATTAGGGAATAAACGCCTGAAGCAACCCTCAGAACCTTTCCAAAATAAGGTGGAGGCAATGAGAGAAAAGCTTCGGGGTCTGGATAAGCATTTCAGCGGTAGGCGGGTCTCTCCCC
>JAKSDM010000667.1 GCA_022360135.1 Pseudanabaenales cyanobacterium
ACCATAAACAATCACTGGAGATTCTATTGCATTCAGCGGCTGCCAACAATTTCGACGATGCGCCTGACTCGCCAAATAGCCTATCGCAATGCACTTGTTATACGGCTTGTCAAATTGACATAGCTTGAAGTATCAACATTTTCAACACCGGTTTCTATGATCGTAAAGACGCGCTCAACCAGACTTTGTTCTTCGCCAACAGGGGCTACATAGCTTAAAGCTTCTACAACAGCTTCCCGCCCTAAACTTCGATGGATGATCCAGGCAGCAAGATACTGAGCGGCAAGACATCCGCCAGCCGTTGCAATATTGCCTTTTGCCATAAAGGATTGATCAATCACCTGAGCGCCAAATTCAACTAACCAGGGGCGAGTACCTAAATCGGTGCAAATGGGAGTATTTTCGACCAATCCGAGACGTTTCATAATCAGTGCCCCTGAACACTGTGAACCAATCAGTTGACGTGACGGCTCAAGTTGAAAACTCGACATCAATTTCTCATCTTGAATTACGGTCCGAGTTAGTTTCCCACTTCCAAACAAAACAGCATCCGCTTGATTCACAAATGAGAGTGGCTGCTGCGTATGAACTGTGACACCATTCATTGATGTCACCCTGTTGCTTGGCGCAATGATTTCCGCTTTCCAACCTTCGCGTTTTACCCGATTCAAAATATTTAGAGCGACAAACGAATCGATTTCATTGAAGCCCTCAAATGTGACAATGGCAATTCTCATTGCAGCTGCCTCCAAAAATATTTACAACCCATTAGGGAACTGCGGCTAAATAACATCCCATCTACCCTGAGAGGATTTTAGATTTTGGATTTTAGATTTTGGATTGGGTCATCAGGAATGGTCTGTCCCCTATTACCTGCTCCCTATCTCCCCTCCCCTGCCTCCCCATCTCCCCCATCTCCCCCATCTCCCTTCTCACTACTGGGACTTTATTTTTACGCTAATCCCTTAGTGGATTTCATCCGTTTGCAGTCGTCTTGTTATGATGTGTCGTCCACTTGATAAACATCCATCTTAACCCCGTAGAATAAAGTTCCCTTTTGTATTTCATACCCAATTTTCCAAGCACTCTTACTGACGCCGCATTTCCTCGCTCAACAATAAGTACCTGGGCATTGAAAATTTCGCAGAGGCCAAGTGTCATTCCGAGAGAAGCGAGGAATCTCAATCTCCCACTAAAGCCTGAGATGTCTCGATTCCGCTTTGCTCCACTCGACATGACATCCTGTTGTTACCGCACATCGACTGTGTAATCAATTTTGCGCAACTACTTACCCAGAATATAGGGAAATCTGAGTTGCTCAAATCCGTACTGAAGTGCCCTCGATGCCGCTTTGGTCGCTAATCCCTTACCCCAATACTCTGGATCTAATCGAAATCCAATCTCCCGCTCATCCACGTTGCCAATTGTCTCTACTGCTATTCCACAATAGCCAATCAATTGCTTGTTTTTTCAATATTACGACCCACTTTCCAAGGCCGAACGCTACACCATGCTTCAGCAATTTCTGTGTAGATTTCCACTCCCTCCTCAAGTTTTGAAATGTAGCAAAACTCATCGGTTTTGTGAGCCATTTCTGGTTCTCCTGGCCCCAGAATGAGGGTGGGTGGATACCCAAATGCAGGGGTGAGCGCCGATGCGTCTGTAAAGAAGGTTGCTCCCTTAGCGACGGGGTGCGTTTTAAGATAGGGTTCTATGAGCTTAAACACCGATTGTATCCATTCGTTTTTCTCGTCTGTTGCAATGCTTTGGGCTCTGTCGAGGAGTTCAATGTCTACTTCGCCACCCAGTAAATCTTGTAACTGTTGCTGAATCTCGGCATGATTTTGGCCTGGAATGGTGCGAATATCCACTCCGATTACACAGCGATCGGGCACAGAGTTAATGTTGAGTCCACCTGCAATCGTGCTGACATTCAGCGTAGGTTTACCCAGAATTGGGTGAGGAGTAACCTGAAAGTCAAACGCTTGTAATTTGAGAATCACTTGAGCGGCTTTATACACGGCATTAACCCCTTGTTCTGGCATCGAGGCGTGAGCCGTGACGCCTTGGGTGCGGATCTCAAATCTGACCGCTCCTTTGTGGCCAATCCAGGGATAGTTAGCGGTGGGTTCACCCACGACAATCGCTCCGGCTTCACCCAGAACACCCTCTAGGCTAGCAAGATGATAAGCGCCCTGGCAGCAGGTTTCTTCACCCGCTGTTAATACCAACGTTAAACCTGCTTTTGGCGTCGGCATTTGGGCCAGTTGAATAGCGGCGACAATCATGGCGGCAACACCCGATTTCATATCTGTTGAGCCACGACCGTAAATTTTATTGCCCTCAATCTCACCAGCAAAGGGATCTTGCCGCCATGGCGTCGCGCCTAGCGGTACGGTATCGATATGCCCTGTGAAACATAAGGGAAGGCGATCGCTGATCCCGTTCAGGTGAGCAACGATAGTGGTGCGTTGAGGCGCAAATTCATAGCAACGAATCTGAAAACCGACCGACTCTAGCAATGAACCCAGATATTTAGCACATTCCTGCTCTTGTCCAGGGGGATTTATCGTGTTGAATGCGAGTAAGCTGCGAGTCAGGTCAATCGAACCAGTTCGAGGCGCCATGCTTTGCTGCTCGGTTATCGATTATTCGGATAATATCCTATCAAGCTATACTGACGCTGAACAAGTATAGATCAGACTCAGTTTGACGGGTACAAAGCCTGTAGGCGACTACGCTGAACTTTCTAAGGGCGCTAATGATACGGAAGTCAAAGGATTCTGGGAAATCGATGAAACGACTTTATGGTTGAATGGCACTGAAATAAGCCATGTGGGCAATGCCCACCCTACGGAATATCAGGGCTTTTAGAGATTTATAAACGCTTCTTTCAGCGCCATTCACTTTATCGTTAGTGGCAAGTGTGTGTGGCGTGGTCAAAGACAGCTTTCCACATCACAGCCTGGATTAATTCTTCCGGATTTTCCCCACTTGATTCGTGATCAGTCAGTAAGTCTTTTCGCTTAAAAGAGATTGGCACCACCTCTAGTACACTTTCTTGACCTTGCTTTGCCTGTATCTCGCCAGTTTGGGCAATCTGGGCGCCCGGTCTAACTTTGCCGATCACGGCGCCTGCCGTGCCGCCAGAATCGTCTAAAGAACGGACTTCGGCGCCCACCTGAAGCGTATCCGCCACACATAAGCGATCGCGGGAAGCGGCTAAACTCGATGTCGGGATAGGACTCAATATCGGTGTGGAAAGCGACGTAGATTTGAGGCCCACTAAAGAGGTCGGACTGGGCTGATCGCCCTGGGAGAACCTGGCAAACGCCAACCATAAAATCAGCCCAGGAATGCCTGCCCCAAACAGCAGCCAATATTTTTGACTTCCCATGCTTGCCTCCAGTCCGCTTCTCTATTGGAGTTATTCACTCCGCCAAACAGACATCAGGCTAATCATTCCAAACTTTCGATAATCCTTGGAATTCTACTTTAAGCTCCCAGGCGTTAATAGGCGTCAGCAATCACAACACCTAAGTCAGCGCATTTTTCTCTGATTGCTCCGCCCTTGGGTCCAACTTCCGCCATCACATCTACAACCCCTTGCTGATAGTCTGTTTGATACTGCTGACATCGCTTTTTCGCTTCCTCTTTTCTGGCTTCCTCTTTTCTGGCTTCCTCCCACAAATGCCCGTCTGCCTGAGCGATAATACTCAACGCTTGTTGGCGCCAATAGCTAGAGGTGGAATCAATCGTTTCAGCCGCTGAGACGGCCTCATGCCAAATACCGGCCTCAAGGGCATGCTGAGCGGCTGCTAACTGTCTAGTATTTGATTCCCACTGTTGTCGCCATCGGTCAATGGTCTTTTGGGCCTGTTGATAACTCAGGCTACTGGCGGGGATTGCTTGAGCTAGGGCGATCGCATGATCGTACCGACCTTCTCCATAAGCATTAGCGGCTTGGTCAAGCAGTTGATTCGACCATTGGTTGATTAGGGTCTGGATATCTCGATCAACAGCACCAGGCTGCGAAATTTGGGTGAGAAGGGTCACAGCCTCCTTAAATTTATGGGATGCCGCTAACTGTTGAGCGGTATCCCATAACTGTTGGTCATGATCTAATCGGTCTTGCTTTTCTTGTTCGCTCCGGCAGATATGCAATAGGGGTTGCAAGGCGGGAGTCGATTTGGCCCGCGCTATGCAACCGGAGTAATTCTCTTGGTCAATCAGTTGGCTGATTGCTTGGCCGACTTCACAGGTCTTGAGGATATTCTGGGCGGCAAGATAAGTACTGGCATTTTGTGGAATCATGCTGGCGGCACTGATGCAGCGTACATAGTCTGCCTTCGCCTGCATCGCCTCAGCCTTCGCCAGAGATTGTTTCGCCTGCTGATTTTCGTTGGTTTGCAATAAGGCGTAGCTGCTTCCCAGCCCTAAAGTAACAATGACGGTAGCACTGACGCCCAACATCATGGCCGGACGACTCCATATTGGCGCAACGGGATCGGGGGCACGGGGATAATTCCTATTCTGGGGAAGCTGCGAGTCTCTAGGAGGCGAGGAAGTGATGATTGTCCAGCCTTCTCCATCTAACTGGGCGCGAACATCAACCGTTCCCTCCTCTTTAGTCGTTAATTCCTTACCGAATGCATCGCTACGATGCTTGTCTAGACTGACATCCGGCTGCTTTGCAAGACACTGATCTATCAGCTCATGGACAACGCCAGCCGCGATCGCGGGGGAACAGCCAAACGCCCGGTCGCCTTTTTGCCCAGTTGCATCGGTGGTTTCATGAGTTGAGGCGGGGTGTCTACCGATCTTATGTTTAATGGCGGCATCAATGGCGGCATCAGAGAGGACAAGCATAAGTAGCTGATCACGAGGGCGATCGCTAAAGAGATGTTCAATTGCGTCAGCCAACCCCTGCCGAGTTGGATTTTTCAGCCGCCTGATTGACTTGGCTGAAAAGCCTCTGATGATAGGATGGCGACGGATCCGCCGCATCGCCGCAGCCTCCTGAATAGCGACCAGGCGTGGATCTAAACTCGATTCAAATCGATTCACTCCAATCAACACAACAGCCTTAACCATTGATAGATTCCCCTCTTCGATGTGGCGTGTTCCCTCTCTAGATAGGCATCCCTTGATGGTCGAATTTCTGATATAATAGAACAGATGTATTATGTCTGTATAGTTAAAAATCAGCGAGTATGAGCGATTTTTTTCAATTCGAGATGGATTTCGCCAGCTCTTTGCGCTGTATTCCGATGCAGGTGCGCTATAAGCTTGACCGCTGCGGCATAAAGTTGAAGCTGCCTCAATGGCATCAGTTTTCTACTGAAGACCGACAAAAGCTTTTGGGTCTACCTTGTCAAACGCCTGATCAAGTGCAGACCTATCGAGAAACTCTACAAAGGCTTGTCCAGGAAGCAACTGGCGAAATCGCAACCGATTTACCAATTGAAACGAATCCCGACTGGGAAAACGCTGCAAAAATCCCAGAGTCAGTAGACCAGAAAGCACGAGAGATGCAAGTTTCTCTGACTGTAGATCAATGGGCAAAGCTAACGCCAATTCAACGGTTTGTCCTGATTAAGCTCAGTCGGTCTAATCATGAGAATCGAAATTTTATTCCCGCCCTTGAAGAGTTTCAAAGGGTTTAGCTAACGAAGGCGTTACTAAATGCAGGTATCCATATCTGACCGTGTACTGGTTGCCGGGGCTACCGGCGGAGTTGGGCAGCTGGTCGTGGCCAAGCTGTTGGAGAAGGGTTTCCGAGTCCGCATCCTGACTCGCAGGGCGGAGAAAGCCCAGATGATTTTTAATCACCAGGTGGAGACGATGGTCGGGGATACTCTTAATCCGGCTACTCTCTTAACCGCTGTACAGGATATTACCCACATCATCTGTTGCACGGGGACAACGGCCTTCCCCTCCGCTAGGTGGGATTTTGACAAAACTCAAGGGCTGCTCGAATGGGTGAAGCTTTACTTAAACCCCAAGGCTTACCGCGCAAAGGCGAACAATAGTCCTGAGCAAGTCGACGCCAAAGGGGTGAAAAACTTAGTGGCTGCCGCCCCCCCCCATCTGCAGCGATTCGTTTTCATCTCTTCCTGCGGCGTTCTACGTAAGCAGCGCTTTCCTTTTAATATTCTCAACTCCTTCGGTGTGATGGATGCTAAGCAAAAGGGCGAAGCAGCCATTATCAGTTCAGGCTTACCCTACACCATTATCCGTCCAGGACGACTGATTGACGGTCCCTACACCTCCTACGACCTCAATACTCTGCTCAAGGCAAAGACAGGCGGGAAGTTAGGGATAGTTGTGGATACCGGTGACACTCTATCAGGAAACGCCAGCCGCATCGACCTGGCGGCGGCTTGCGTAGAATGCCTGAGCAGCCCAATTACTGAGGGAAAAGTTTTCGAACTGGTGAATCAAGGACCTAGACCGGTTGCGATTGATTGGGAAGCTATTTTTTCAAAGTTAGGTTGAGGGGGATGAGGGGTAAGGATTTTGGATTTTGGATTTTGGATTTTGGATTGGCTGACGGTTGATTGAACTTGCTCCTAGACTGCCTGTAAAAAGTAAGGTTGGCAAAGCCTTGTAAGCTAGATATAAGTAGTGTCTTGAGTACTGAGTACGAGAGATTGCTGGATTGCTCATTAGGATGCCGGAGGCTTGGGGAGGGACTGCGGATGGCTGAGGAGTCGAGAATGGCTGAAGAGGCGAAT
>JAKSDM010001550.1 GCA_022360135.1 Pseudanabaenales cyanobacterium
CTGCAGCATCAGGTGGCGGCGGTGGCGAATACGCGGCGGATTGGCAAGGCGGATATGAAGTTGAATGAGGCGACGCCTCGGATGGAGGTGGATCCGGAGACGTATGAGGTGAGGGCGGATGGGGAGTTGTTGACGTGTGAGTCTGCTGAGGTTTTGCCCATGGCGCAACGTTACTTTCTGTTTTGATCTGACTAACCTTGTTGCCCCTTCCGCTCCAACCAATCCTCCAAATCCACCAACCCATCAAAATCCAGCAACGCCTCCCCCAACGCCTCCAATTGGTTCATCGACAGCCCTTGGATTCGAACCCGGATTTCATCATATAGATTCCCAAGCTTGCGATCCAGTAGCCGCAAAATTAAAGTCCGTCGCTCCTGCTCAATACCCTTCTTAACGCCCTGCTCAATGCCCTTCTTAACGCCCTGCTCAATACCTTTCTTTATTCCTCGCTCTTCCGCAAAGCGTTCAATACTCATCACATACCGCATCTTCTGCTCCTCCTGATAGGTCATTAGCGAACTCCAGAAATCTTCCTCTAGCGACTTCGGTAAATAGACCAACCAATCAATAAATCGCAGTAGATTTATGACGAATTGGCGATCATATCCCCGCTGATATAACCGCTTTGCCAGACTAAGTTTCCATCGCTGTCGCTCAATGACATCGTCCTTTGTCTCCAGAGTCTTCAGATGCGCCATAACCACCGTTGCAAACGGATTGTCACTGGCCTCTAGACGATCCCAATTCTGCCTATAGTCTAGCAACTTGACGGCTGCAAACCGAAAGCTGGTTTGAGACCCCCATAATTCTGACTGATAACCACTCGGTCTCCAGGTGGGATTCTCATCCGCCAAAATCGCAAAACTAGCCACGGGTCGATTGTACAAATCACGGATGCGGGTGTGATAAATAAACATGCGCTGTTCAAAACCGGATTCGTATTGACTTTGCACTTCAATATGAATCAATACCCATATCTCATCCCCGAAGGTGGTCCAGACTTTTACTAACTTATCCACCAACCGTTTTCCCACTTCGGCCTCACGCACAATTTGCCGGAGTTCTTTGTCCAAAAACTCATAGCCTTTTCCCCAGTCAATTTCGCTATGAGCCTCTGGAAAGAAAAAGGTCATAAATTCTTCAAAGTAGGTCTCCAGAATCTCTTTCCAAGGACTGTCGTAATCCGTGCGTTCAGCAGGCATACCAAGAAGAGAATAGTTTACTTGTACTATTCTAGGCTGGCTCAAGGTAATGTCCACAAGGAGGTGCAGGTGCAGCGGGGACCGTTGCCGGAGGACTCAGACCGCAATGATAATCTGCGGGCGAAGCGGTATGTGGCGAAGTACACGATTAATCCGGCAATTACCCATGGGATTGTGAACCAGGTGGGGTCGGTGGAGGTGGGTAAGTTGGCGGATCTCTTTCTCTGAAAGTCTGCGTTTTTTGGGGTGAAGCCAGAGATTGTGATTAAGGCGGGGGCGATCGCCTGGGCTCAGATGGGGGATCCCAACGCCAGTATCCCGACGCCCCAACCGATTCATATGCGACCGATGTTTGGCAGTTATGGAGGGGCGATCGCGGCCACGTCGCTGACGTTTGTGTCTCAGGCGGCATTGGAGGCGGGGGCGCCGGAGTCTATCAATCTGCAGCATCAGGTGGCGGCGGGGGCGAATACGCGGCGGATGGCAAGGCGGATATGAAGTTGTATGAGGCGACGCCTCGGATGGAGGTGGATCCGGAGACGTATGAGGTCAGGGCAGATGGGGAGTTGTTGACTTGTGAGCCTGCGGAGGTGTTGCCGATGGCGCAGCGGTATTTTCTTTTTTGATTTTATGACTGTTGGTTTGTGGTTACTTTGGGAGTAGGGTGTTGCCGTTTAAGAAAATACTGTGCGGTATATGGGCCTGGTTCAAAAACAGGGGATTTAGGATAACACTTGCATGACAAAGTAGCCATCAATTGATGATGACTGGGGGCTCTCAATGAACTCAGATTACACGACTTGGAAGGTTAACACCTATAAACACGGCTAGAACGCTGTCTTTTCGTGGAAATGGTACAAGCATACCAAGCCTGAAAGCCTGATTAATCAAGGATTTCAAAATAACCTTCCAAGTCGTGTGACTTAGCGCCGAGCACAGGCCATTACAACAACGACGCTTTTAAACTCAAAAGCGAGTGTTCAAGCCTCATGGATGAGAAGAAACCTCTCACCTCTGAGAATTAAACACTCGCTAGTCAAGTTTAGGAGATTCAGCAGCGAGACAATTTACCTCTCTGCCGACAATCAATGCTTCGGGGCTGAGTCTTTTTGCCTCAATCAGCTAAGACACTGTAGAAGACGCAACCTCCGCTTTTTCCGCGCGGTTGCGCAGCGATTTAAACCGCTCCCCTAATTGAGCGGCGACCGACTTTAGACCCGGTTGGCGCTTGGCCGCCGCCTTAACATAGTCATAGACGCTGAGGCTGCTGTTCATCGCTTCACTGCCCACCGCCAGCAGGGTGTCGTCTACTTTTTCAGTCAGTTGTTGTAGGTTGCTCAGCAAGTCAGTCAGCGTCGTCGCCAACTGATAGTCTCGGGACATTTCGCTCAGATCGAAGCTGGCGGGCAAAATATCGGGGTTAGCCTGAGCAGCGTTGAGGCTATTGCTGACAAATCCAAGGCTTTTGCCCCCCATTTTGAAGAGTCGCCGCCGTTCTTCCGTAGTCAGGTTGACCAGAAACGGCATTTTTTTCTGAATAGTGTCGATGGCGTCTTTGATTTGAGCTACATCTGAATTGGAAAGTTCAGCGCTGATATTGTGATAAGGCATCGGTACGTCACCCTTTGGTAGGAGGAGTATTGATGAATAGCGGTTTCTGGCCATTCATAGGGTATAGAGTACCCAGAGCCTGGATCAAAGCATCTGGAGCGCTGGAATTTGCGATTGTGAGAACGACTGAAAGCCCCCTAAATCCCCCAATTCTGATGCTGCTGGCGAATTATTTCGTAACATCGTGAGAATGGCTGAAGGCCCCCTAAATCCCCCAATTCTGGGGGACTTTGAGTTCATGCTCCCCCAAAGTTGGGGGCTGGGGGGCCTCAAA
>JAKSDM010000813.1 GCA_022360135.1 Pseudanabaenales cyanobacterium
TCACCCAGAGGCGATCAATCGTCAGCAGATCCTGACAGGGAAAGGTCAGCAGTTCATTTTCAGTGAACCAGTCTCCTGACTGCTTGCCCACAGCTCGAATCATCACTTCGTAGGTTTCTTGGTCTGCGGCTTTCCAGTCTCCTGCCTTGAGCAATGTCTGCAGCTTACGGTAGTCAATCCCTTTTTCTGTGCTGAGGTCATCACCCCCCAACACCCGCTTCTCAATCTGCGCAATTGCCGAGTCGCTTAGCCCATCTCTCTGCTGTTGGCGCTGCAAGCGGTTTCGGGCCTTGGGGTCGAGTGGGTAGGCAAGTTCAACGAAACGCTCAAACGTCTGCTCATAAGCAAAATACGGAGATAAGAGTTCCTGTTCTATTTGGGATACAGCCTGTGGAGGAAGTGAAAATCTATCTCGTAGTCCATCTAGAATGATTCGGCCCTGGACATCGATTTGTCCGCCCTCTTCGGCAAGAATGTAAGCGGCTTCTTCGCGATACTGTTCCAGAGCAGAGGATGAGGCGGGTTGACTGGATGTCGATGAGTTTTGCCCAGTTTGCGCCTGTCTAAGCTGCTCGACTCTGGCGCGAATGCCTTGCGTCACCTCTTTAAAGGCTTCATCAGGATTAGAGAAACTGGTAATGGCCTGAGCATTGGTCGGCAAGGCTTGCAGTTTGCTGAAAGGGGCTCCCTTCCAGTCCACTGGTCGCAACACGATCGGGATTACGTAGGCATCTTCAGCGTCGTGGCGCTCCATGGCCCGTTTGACTTCCTTTTCCCAAATGTACTTAGAGGCTAGAAAGTCTGCGCTGATTAGCAGCAGGATGACCTGAGCGGTATTCAGCTTTTCACTAATCTCTCCGTCCCATTCATCGCCAGCAAGGAGGCGGCGATCGTGCCAGCTTTCGATAATACCTAGTCTTTCTAAGAGAGTGAGGTGCTTCGCCAGCTGATCTCGCAGGGCTTCATCTTTGTGGGAGTAAGAGAAGAAGACGGTAACTGCGTCGCCTGCCAATTCAGCTGCCATCAGTGCGGATGCTCAATATGATTGATTATTTCTTCACCAATTATAGGCATCTTTCCAGACGGGGCAGCGGTGCGTCAGGCTTCGTCATGACGCACCGTGCGTATTCTCACAACTATTTCGTCGCCAGTATCAAAAGTGATACTGCTGGCGAATTATAAGTTCACACTCGCTGGTTCCCAGGCTCTGCCTGTGGAACTGCTATCGGCGGCTCTGCCTCCAGGCCATGGCGATAGGTGTGGAGGCAGAGCCGCCAATCGTTCAATTCCAGGCAAAGCCTGGGATCGAGTGCGAAAAGGAAGGATGACGAAGTAATTCGCCAGCAATATTAAGTATCAAAAGTATGCAAGCGCCCGATTAAATCGTGAAATTCTCTACAGTAGCGGCGGCGGGACCTCCCATTCTGGAGATGAAAATGCTAGGTTGACGAACGTTAATGAGACTGGGCCTGAATTGCGCTCAAACTCTGAAACCACTGCTATTAGGCGATTGTGGCGTAGTCATTTAAAGTTATATACGAGGATTGGATGCAGGATAAACAGACTTCTCAGCGTTATCAAGGTTGGTCTTTAGACGATCGCAATCCCCAGTTTATTCAATCCTTGATGCCCCAGTGGGAATGGTTCTATCGCTACTACTTTCGGGTTCAGACCGATGGCTGGCGTCATATCCCGAAAGAGGGCGCGGCGCTTTTTGTGGGGGCTCACAACGGTGGACTCGCTGCCCCAGATTTACCCATGTTCATGTTTGATTGGTTTCGACACTTTGGCTACCAGCGGCCGATTTATGGATTGATGCACGCCAAAATGTGGCGAGTATTGCCCCAAATGGCTGAGTTTGCCGCCCAAGCGGGGGCGATTCGAGCCCATCCTAAAATGGCTATCGCAGCGCTACAGAAAGGGGCCAGCGTTTTAGTTTATCCGGGAGGCGGCCAAGATGTGTTCAGGCCCCATCGCTTGCGACGGCAGATTTACTTTAACGGTCGGATGGGCTTTATCAAATTAGCCCTGCGGGAAGCCATCCCCATCATTCCCGCCATTTCCTGGGGGGCCCACGATACCCTAATCGTCCTAGAAGACTGTTACGAGCAAGCGCGACAGTTGCACAAGATCGGCATGCCATGGCTATTCGATATTGACCCAGAGGTCTTCCCGATTTATCTAGGATTGCCGTGGGGAATCGCCTTTGGCCCTTTACCCAATTTGCCTTGGCCCACCCAGATTCATACCCGGGTCTGTGAACCGATTATATTTGAGCGATATGGACGAGAGACCTTGAAAGATCAAGCCTATGTAGAAGCTTGTTATGCAACCGTAATTCGCCAAATGCAATTGGCGTTGGATACCTTGGTCGACAGCCAATAGACCAGCAGCCAGAGCGCAAGTTGTTTTGGGAAAAGTTTGATCATCCTTCCCCCCACTGACATGTCATAAACATAGATGAGGAGTTCTGGTTAGAATTGAAAATTTATCTGACATGGGTAAACTGGGGCGTTATGTGTAAGTAAATTGCTAAAGGAAAGAATATGGATGCAAGTTTTTGGCTTCAAAGGTGGAAAAAAAATGATATTGGTTTCCACAAAAGTAAAGCAAACCCTGTACTGGTCAAATATTTCAAAGCACTTTCTTTAGTGAAAGGCAGTCGTGTATTTTTGCCATTATGCGGTAAAACTCTTGATATTGCTTGGCTACTTTCAAATGGCTATCGTGTTGCTGGAGTTGAATTGATCGAAATAGCCATTGAGCAATTATTTATGGGGCTTGGGGTGAAGCCAAAAATATCAGGCGCTGGTGAAGTAAAGCACTACAGGGCAAAAAATATCGACATATTTGTGGGTGATATCTTTGATTTGTCTAGCCAGATGCTTGGCCCAGTCAATGCAATTTATGACAGAGCAGCTTTGGTGGCCCTGCCCGAAGAAATGCGTAATCGATATACAGCCCACTTAACTGAGATTACGGCTAAAGCGCCGCAGTTACTAGTTAGCTATGAGTATGACCAAAACTTGATGGCAGGCCCTCCTTTTTCAATTAGTAACGAGGAAGTAAATCAACACTATAGAGATAGTTATGATTTAACTCTCATTGTAAGCACAAATATACCTGGTGAATTGAAAGGAAAATGTCCGGCAAAAGAAAATGTTTGGCTGCTAAAAAATGACTAATACATGTATATTTTTAAGCATTTAAGTCACAACGCATGGAGTACAGTTGATCAGTCAGTATAGTAAGATAAATCTCCCACGAGTGAACCGGGGGGTTAGGTGTCAAAGGAACCCTGTGCTCTCTTAATCATCTGAGTAACCTCTTCATTAGCGTTGAGGCTCATAACTTCTATATCTGGGTGTTTTATCTTGAAAACGCGAAAAACTTCATCTGCAAACGCCTGCCCTATTGCCTCCACTCCA
>JAKSDM010000102.1 GCA_022360135.1 Pseudanabaenales cyanobacterium
AATGGCTATCGAATTTATGGCCTCTGGATTGATCGCCAACTTTGCAGTATCGCCACACTCATTCAATATCCACATCTGAAAAATAGGACCTGTGCTTGGCTTCAAGATGGCATGACTTTACCCACTAAGGATTATAAGCAGGCAGCCTCAAGATTGTTTGGTTATGTTATGGATTCCTGTTTTAACGTAGGAAATTTGACCGTCTCTGTCCATGCAAGAATTAAAAACAAGCGTATTCACAAATTCTATGAGGCTGCGGGAGGACGCTGTATTGCCAATGCCTATAAGTGGAAAGACCACTCTTCAAGCATTCTCTAAAAAAGGGCAATATTTCTATTATTTGAGATGTTTCTCTTACTCTAAGAGGTTTAGTTTAACTTACCAGGAATTAAATGAAATATACTCAACTATTTTAGTTTACTCATCTTTTCTTAATTTTACCTAAAGGAATAAAAAATTAAAAAAATTAAAGGAAAAAACTAATTATATATCTTTGAGGTATTTTCTTCGTTCTTATTTTAAAGGCATCAATCTTCTAAAAAAATACTTTCTGAATGTTTGACATTTTGTCGTAGGCAAAAATCTTAAAAAAATCTCAAAAAGCAATCTTTGTAATTGTTTTAAACGATATAAAGTTTAATAAATTGATCACTATGTTTGACTTTTAATCCAATACCTTAACCAAAATCCATGGAATCCATGCTTAATACTGTTGTGTTGTCGCGCATGCAGTTTGCGCTGACGGCGATTTTTCACATTCTCTGGCCTGTTTTGACCACAGGAATGGCGATCTACCTGGTGATTATCGAAGGACTGTGGTTAAAAACTCGCAATGCAAACTACTATCACCATGCTCGTTTCTGGTCAAAGTTATATATCCTCAACTTCAGCATTGGCGTCGCCACAGGGATACCGATGGAGTTTCAGTTTGGCTCCAACTGGGCTCCCTTTTCCGAGGCTGTGGGCGACTTCTTTGGCGGTATTTTAGGGTTCGAAGCCACCATGGCTTTCATGCTGGAAGCTGGATTTCTCGGCATCATGCTGTTTGGTTGGGAGCGCGTTCATCCGGTGATTCATTACCTGGCCACAATTATGGTGGCCTTTGGGGCTAATCTATCAACCTTCTGGATTTTAACGGCTAACTCCTGGATGCAAACTCCTGCAGGCGGACAATTTGTGGATGGAAAGTTTGTGGTGATTGATTACTTCCAGGCAATTCAGAGTCCGTTTATGGTCACCAGTTTCCTCCATATGTTTTTCGCTACGCTGGAGACTTCGATGTTCCTAATTGGCGGGATTAGTGCTTGGTACATTCTTAACAATCGTCATGCAGCTTTCTTTGCAACGTCGTTAAAGATTGTATTGGCGGCAGCGATCGCAATTGCTCCGCTGCAGATTATTTTCGGCCACCAGAGTGCTGAGCAAGTGCATCACTACCAGCCGACAAAATTAGCGGCGATGGAAGCTCAGTGGGAAACCATTCCGGCAGGACAATCCGCTGATTGGAGTATTGTGGCGTGGCCCGATGAGAAGGCCGAAAAAAATCATTGGGACATTAAAGCGCCCAATGGCCTCGGCTATCTGCTCGAATTCAAGTCAAAACTCTCTGAGCCCGTCCAAGGCTTAAAGGAGTGGTCGCCTGAGAATCGACCTCGAATGATACTCCTGATCTACTATGCTTTCCGGATTATGAGCGGCATTGGTTTCTTCTTTGCCGGACTGATGCTGTGGAGCGTATTGCAATGGCTGCTAGGCAAGCTCTCCCCAGAAACCATCGCCCAACAACGCTGGTTGATGCGGGGCTGGATTTTGGCTGCCCCCCTGGGTTACATTGCCGTGGAGTCGGGCTGGATTGTTCGCTGTGTAGGGCGACAGCCGTGGACCGTCTATGGCGAAATTCGCACCGCCGAAGCCGCCTCCAACCTGCCGATAGGCAATGTATTAACCTCACTCATTGGCTTTGCCGCCATCTACACCCTGCTGTTTTTGTCTGCACTCTACTTCGGCAGTCGCATCATTCGCCAAGGCCCGAATCTGGAGTTGCCGCCACCCGGTTTGAACCATCAGCCCGCCCTGGTGACTACGTCGGCCAAGCATGCGCCTGACCAACGTCCACTGGAAGCCCGGCAATAGGAGAGGTAGGAGAGGTCGGATGGAAACGTTATCGTATTTGCTGCCTCAGGTTTGGTTTGTGATTTTGGGCATTTTTCTGCTGCTTTACATCATGCTGGATGGGTTTGATCTGGGGGTCGGTATTCTATCCATCACAGCGTCTACCGAAGAACGCCGCAGCATCTTAATGACTAGTCTGGGCAATATTTGGGACGCCAATGAGACCTGGTTGGTGTTGATGGGCGGTGCTCTGTTTGGGGCCTTTCCTCTGGCTTACGCCACGATCCTAAATGCCCTATACATTCCGGTTATCTTGATGCTTTTCGGGTTGATCTTTCGGGCTGTGGCGTTTGAGTTTCGGGAGTATTCTAACC
>JAKSDM010001640.1 GCA_022360135.1 Pseudanabaenales cyanobacterium
AGCGGCTGTGCCATTCGCTACAGCCGCTAATTTTATAATTTTGATGGCTGGACACAAGCGCTGTTGTTGCATTAAACATAAGGTTCAACTGGTCAAATCAGTCGGTGAGCTTAGAGTAACGCCAAACAAAATAGAAAGTATTTGATCAAGGTCGTTGGGCGCTGCGTAGGTGTTGATGTCCTTTTGAATTTGTTTGGCTTGACGTTGATATAGACCAAACTTCCAGATATCGCCGGAGGTGACCGAGCCATAGAGAACTGGAGTCGGTGAATCCATCCATTGGTCAAGCGCAATCAGTTCGACCGCAAGCTGGGTGAAGCTTCAGTCATCGTTGACTGTGCTTCCCTGGTAATGTGTCTTCAATCTTAGTCCTGATTGCCTGATTGCGCTTTTGAGGCTGCAGACGCCGGAGGGTGTTGTCGCAGCACTTGCTTCAAATATTGACCTGTGTAGGATCGGGGATTTTCTGCTATATCTTCAGGGATCCCTATTCCAATGATTTCGCCGCCGCGATCGCCCCCTTCCGGGCCTAAGTCGATGATCCAATCAGCACAGCGGATCACATCTAGATTGTGCTCAATCATAATCACGGAATTCCCCTTGTCCACCAACCGTTGCACCACATCTAGCAACTTATGAACATCGTAAAAGGAGAGCCCGGTGGTGGGTTCGTCAATCAGATAGAGCGTTTTGCCGGTTGAGCGACGGGCCAGTTCCGAAGCCAACTTCATCCGTTGCGCTTCTCCACCGGATAGGGTTGGGGCCGTTTGCCCTAGATGAATATAGCCTAGACCGACATCCACCATAGTCTGTAGGCGAGTTGCTGCTTTCGGAATATTTTGGAAAAAGTCCAAGGCTTCTTCTGCTGTCATCTCCAGCACGTCCGAAATGTTTTTACCTTTATACTTCACCTGCAGAGTTTCCCGGTTGTAGCGGGCCCCCTTACAAACTTCGCACTGAACATACACATCTGGTAAGAAGTTCATTTCAATCACATTCACCCCCTGTCCCCCGCAGGCCTCACAGCGGCCGCCTTTGACATTGAAGGAGAATTGTCCGGGCTTATAGCCTCGGGCTTTGGCCTCAATCGTTTCGGAATACAGGTCGCGAATCACATCGAATACGCCAGTATAGGTGGCTGGGTTCGAACGGGGAGTGCGGCCGATCGGCGATTGATCGATCACAATCGCTTTATCCAACGCCTGCAACCCCTTGATCTCCTCCATTTCTTTGGGTTGAGGCGTCTTAGAGCCGAAGTGGTGCTGCAGCGATGGGTAAAGCAGCTCATTCACCAGGGTGGATTTACCCGAGCCGGAAACCCCGGTCACACAGACCAGTTTCCCTAAGGGAATATCGACATCAATATGCCGTAGGTTATTGCGGTGGGCCTTGCGAATCCGCAAGGCGCTGCCATTGCCAGAGCGACGTTGGGTCGGCGTTGGAATGGTTCGCCGACCTGATAGATAGGCGCCTGTCAGAGAATCCGGCGCCGCCATTAGAGTCTGTAGATCTCCCTGAGCGACAGTAGCTCCACCATGCACACCCGCACCGGGACCAATGTCTAACAGATGATCCGCCGCTCGAATCGTCTCTTCGTCGTGCTCCACCACAATCAGGGTATTGCCCAGGTCCCGCAGTCTGGTTAGGGTTTGGAGTAAGCGGCCATTGTCCCGCTGATGCAGGCCAATGCTGGGTTCATCCAGCACATAGAGGACGCCTGTCAGCCCAGAGCCAATCTGAGTCGCCAATCTGATCCGTTGGGCTTCCCCCCCAGAGAGGGTCATGGCCGTGCGGTCCAAGGTGAGATAGTCTAGCCCCACATCAAGCAGAAACTGAAGTCGAGCTTTAATTTCCTTGATCACCAATTCCCCGATCTGGGCCTGACGGGGTGTCAGCTGGGCCGTCTCAATGCTATGCAGGCAGTCCCGAATTGAAACGCTAGTGAAGTCCCGGATAGTGTACTGCCCGATTTTCACCGCCAGAGATTCTGGCTTTAAACGACTTCCTTTGCAGACTTCACAGAGCTGATTAACCAGGTACTTCTCCAGTTTTTGCTTATGAAGATCTGAGGTGCTTTCCCGGTATTGGCGCTCCAGTATGGGTATAACGCCCTCATACTGGCGATAATAGCCTTTGCGGTCATGATAGCGGGAATCGGTTTCGATATAAATTTTGTCCTCAGAGCCATAGAGGACTATTCGTTGTTGCTCGGGAGTGAGGGTGTTCCAAGCCGTCTGAATTTCGAAACCGTATGCTTGTCCCACACTGTAGAGCAGAGAGAAATAGTAGGTATTATCTTTTTCAGACCAGGGCGCGATCGCAGCATACACTGGCAGCGTTGGATCCGGCGTCACCAGTTCTGCCGAAAAGGTCCTGAGACTGCCCAATCCATGGCAATGGGGACACGCTCCATAGGGAGAGTTAAAGGAAAACAATCGCGGTGATAACTCCTCTATCACCGCTCCATGCTCTGGACAGGCAAAATTCTCCGAAAGGATCAGTTCTGAGGGAAGTGCGTAGGACTCTCCAGATTCAGCGGCAATGGGGAGTGGGGAGTGGGGTGTAGGAGGTAGGGAGTAGAGGTTGGAGGGCGTAGAGCTGGATTCATTTTCCCCCGGCACCCCTACTCCTTTGCCCTTTTGTTCGGCTGAGCGATCAGCCAGAAAATCGATCACCACCACCCCTTCCGAGCGACGCAAAGCCGTAGTCAGGGAATCGGCCAAGCGTTCCTGCAGTCCTGCTTTCTTCACCAGTCGATCAACCACCACCTCAATGTTGTGGAACTGGTTCTTATCTAACTCAATGGCGTCACTCAAGTCTCGGATTTCACCATTCACACGGACCCGAACAAATCCCTCGGAGGCGAGACTAGAAAGCAGCTTTTTATGGCTTCCCTTTTTGCCGCGGGCAACCGGAGCCAAGATTTGAAAGCGCGTCCGATCCGGCAGCTCCATCACTTGATCAATCATCTGATCAAGGGTCTGGGGGGTAATGGAGCGATCGCAGTGGGGACAATGAGGCTTACCCGCTCGGCCAAATAGCAGTCGCAGATAATCATAAATTTCAGTCACAGTCCCCACTGTGGAGCGAGGATTGTGGGAAGTGGATTTCTGGTCAATCGAAATGGCTGGACTCAGGCCTTCAATGGCATCGACATCGGGTTTATCCACCTGACCCAGAAATTGGCGGGCATAGGCGCTGAGGGACTCAACGTAGCGGCGCTGCCCTTCGGCAAAGATGGTGTCAAAAGCCAGAGACGATTTGCCAGAACCAGACACCCCCGTGAAAACGATCAGCTGATCACGGGGTAACTCGACATCAATATTTTTAAGATTGTGCTGACGGGCGCCCCGAACCCGAATCACATTGTCTTTGTCAGCGATCGATGCCGGACGACGCCCATTCTGTCCGTTGTTGGATTCTGTTATCTGGCTATCGAGAGCCGAATTGCTTTGGGACATAAAAGCTAGAAGCTAGGCTACGGGCGATCGTCGCGGCAAACGGGTCTTAGACAATCTTAACGTCATCTTCGCCGAGTATACGGTTAATGTGAGATCTTGACGGCGCCAACCATACAGCGACCTAATCGATTCCTGCTGACAGCCTTCAGGAAGACTTTATAACTGGCTTATTCTTACCTTAAGTAGTATTTCTTAAAGTAAAGTTAGTCTATCACGGCCTATTTGTAAAATTATATGTATAAAACGCCCCAGCGGATCCGCTGGGGTTACTTATGTCAAAAAAAACCCCAGCCGAGAGCCAGGGCGCTATGGGCAACAAATTCACGTCCCGTGCTAGGAACGTCTAAAGTAATGCTAGGTGGTTGACCAAACAGAAGATAGTACCCTTAGGGGTGATTTTTATCCCAGGTAAAACGGCTAAGTAGTTGCGCAAAATTGATTACACAGTCGATGTGCGGTAACAACAGGATGTCATGTCGAGTGGAGCGAAGCGGAATCGAGACATCTCAGGCTTTAGCGGGAGATTGAGATTCCTCGCTTCTCTCGGAATGACACTTGACCTCTGCGAAATTTTCAATGCCCAGGTACTTATGTCCCGTTTGAATAAAATAGACCGCCAGCTTGACGGGTGATCGGGTGAAACTGAAAATCAAATTGCCAGAAGCTTTTTGGGTAGCCTATAGACTCCGGGTGCGCCCAAAATGGAGCCAGCGCATATATACTTAGAATAATCAGAAATTAGGGTAAAATTTAGTTTGTAGAAATTTCATATTGTAAAAATTTCATAGTAGATGCACCGCAGTTAGACCATAGGTTCAGGTTAATACTATGGTAGCTATCCGCTTGTAACAAAGCGGTGACAGATATCTATAACAGATAGATTGGCCATAGTCAAGCCCTTACTGTGAGGGCTTTTGAATCACTTTAAAATCTCTTTCACGTTTCAAGTGGAAGAGGTTTCTTACTATTTGATTAAAATTCAATTCCAGTGGTGGTGGTGGGTTGTATTACTGCCAGAAACCTATTTTTGAAAAGGGAGCCTAAACACCTGTCGACTCGTATCGTTGGCGCCGTAGCGTAGAAAACCGCCTGAAACGTAAATGTAGCCATCATGGGCAAAGGCGGCGTGAGCATAGCGAGCTTCAGGCAAAGGAGCCAATTCTGTCCATTCGGTTAAATTGCCTTGTGAGTCTACCTCTGCAGCCTTAACTGTGGCGAGAACCCCGTTAACGCCTCCGCCTGCAATCACGACCAGAGTTCGATCTAGTAACACTGTGGCGTGACGCTCACGGGGCGTCGTCACGCCGATGGGCTCAAACGGCGATAACTGATGATCTGCATTAGCTTTAGCCACCCAGACAGTCTCCGTCAATTGAGTCGGACTAAATTGTATCTTGCCCGAGATGGCGAAAATGTGGCGACCAACGGAAGTCGCCGTCAACCATCCAATAGGCGTAGGGAAGGGAGCAAGCGTTTGAAACTCTCCGAAAACGCCGTCTGGGAGAATTTTTGCCGTATAAACAGTGTCAAGCACCCTGGTTCCTGGGCGGAAAGTGCTGCTCCCCCCTAATACATAAACCTGATCGCCGATGGTTGTGACGGCATGGATAGTCAGCGGCTGAGGCAGTTTGCCCACGTCCACCCAGTCAGTGATATCCCCTTGAGCATTAGGAACGGCCCGAAAAATGCGATCTGAAACCGTGCTATTTTCCCAAAACCCATTATCCCCACCTAATATATAGAGGGCGTTATTATGGGCAAACACGTCCTGGTGCTGCAATCTCAATGGCATGGCCGCTGTGGTTTGCCGCCAATTATCTAAAGTCCGCTCTGGGGTCAAGGGAGTAAAGTAAACCTCTGAATAGGGTCCCCGAGTATCATTCCAGCCCCCTAATAGGTAAACAAAATTGCCTAGAACCACCATCTTATGGGATTCAAGCGATAGGGGGAGTTGACCGGCTTCTTCCCATTGAGGGGTTTGCTGGAGTTGACCCGTTTCTTGCGACTGAGCGTCGCTCTGCAAACGATCTGTCTGCATACAAGCGGTGGCAGTG
>JAKSDM010001325.1 GCA_022360135.1 Pseudanabaenales cyanobacterium
GCTTGCAGCAGCGCCTGATCGACCTCATCGGCAAGTCCTGAGGTTACTCCGCCCCACAACTTTTTCAGTTTTTGGCGAGCGCTGAGGGCGGTGAGCAAGGCCCGTAAATTTTGATTCAAAAAAATAGCTTCTTCAGATCGGGTTACGCTGCCATTGATTTGGCTAATGGCGGCGCTGCGGTACTGCAGGAACGTTGTTATCCCTAAACTGGTCGCCATGACTAATAAAGCGCTCACGGCGCTTAGCGCCACCCGTTGCCACCTAACAACTTCTTTTTGTCTCGCCAACTCTGATTTCAGGGCGGCTTGGGTGCGAGCCATTTGGGCCTGTTGCATTTCCCATTTATCTTGGGCTTGGCTAGCGGTGAGGAATTGATAATCCAGGTCGCTTAAACTGCGACGCCCAGCCCAAGCTTGGGCCTCCTCCAATGCTTGTCCGCGCAAGAGCCGAGATGTATCTTGACGATCTGAGGTCACCCAAGCGGTCAAAGACTCAGCATAGGGGCGTAGTTTCGCTAATTGCCGCTCAACCCAAACCGAATTGAACACAGTTGCATAGATGCGATTGTGCACCGTTAAACGCCCAGCCTGCTTAACCACAATGCCCGAGAGCAACAGTTCAATTTGTTCGCGGCTGTCATCCGCTGGCGCTGACCCCACTTGTAGAATTTGCAGGTAGAGTCCCAGGAGTTGGCCAACCCGCTGCTCATGTCTCAGGAGGCGATCGCGGATAGTCTTGAGGTGTTCTGGATTATCTCGACTTGCCCAAGCGTCGACGATGGCCCTCTGAACCAACTGACTAATAAATGTTTTTGCATCGGTTCTCGGATTTGTGGAGTGATTCTGACCAAGCGGGAACTCAATTTCAAGTTGACTAGCCGTTAGCTGGCAGAGCTTCTGGGTCAGAAAGGGCTGTCCCCCAGTCCAGAATAGTATTTGCTTGATCAGGTCTTCGGCTGGGATAGGCTTTCCCATCAAACCCTTAGTAAGGGGGTGAACCTCCTCCAATTGGAAACCCTGCACTTCAATCGCTTTACCTAGGTTGAAAGGGGTGCGATCGCGGTCTCTTATCAAGTCTGAGGGGGTCGCCACCCCAAACAGGTCAAATACCAAACGCTGATACTTTGACTCAGACGCCCGTTGGTTAAAGAAAGACCGCACCAGTGCAAAGAAATCATCCACCGGAAAATTGAGCCCGAGGATGCTATCGACTTCATCGATAAAAATTACAACCTTCTCCCCCTCGACATTGGCAAGCAGGACATCGCTGATAAACCGGCTCAAGCGCTGCACAGCGGACAAATCGGTTTGCGCTTGCCACCACTGCCTAAAGTTGACGGTTTCGAAAAGGTTGAACCCTCGCCACAACTCGAACGCCACCCCCTTGTACCACTGTTCCGAGGAAAGCGATTCACTGCCGATGGTGGTCAAATCGACCGAAGTACAGCTAAATCCAGCTTGCTGCAGTTGATGTTTGATCCGCACCCGCAGGCTGGATTTCCCGGTCTGCCGAGCGTTAAACACATAGCAAAACTCCCCAGCTAATAAAGCCTGGTAGAGTTCGCGGTCAGCTTGACGCTCGACATAACTCGGCGCCTCGATATCCAGGCTGCCGCCCACTTGATAGGTGTAGGTTGATTGGGAGGATGGGGGCATTGGGGGTGAGTTTGTAGATAGAGTAGCAGGGGGGGAGCAGGAGGAGTAGGGAGGCAGGGGAGGCGGGGGGGATGGGGCAAAATTCTGAATTTTGAATTCGAGAGGATGGGGTGATAAGATGTGATTTAGCTATAGTTTCTTTAAGAGTTAGGACTTTAGAGCTGATCGAGTTGCGCCCGAAAATATTGCCGATAAAGATCACACCGGGGAATGATCTCTTCATCCTTCAGGATGGCTAAACCCATGCTCTCCAGCTGGTAGGCTGAAATTGGCTCTGATGGAGCCGGACTATCTGATTCGACTGCTTTTTTGAAGACTGACGCCAGGTTTGGATGTGCTTTTAGCATCGCCAGGCGACCCCGTAGATGGTTGCTGAAGATGCCAGTGGCTGAAGGAGCCTCTTTCAGTAGCGTCTCAATTCCTACCTCTTCACGAGAGAGGTGATAGAAGGCCAGACGTAACAGATAGGGATGTCCGTCTAGCATCCTGTGCAAAGAAGCAAGACTTTTAGCCCCAATCTCCCCCTCAGCCCAGGTCAGACCATGCAGCAGGGCTAATTCTTGATTCTGCTCGATGGTAAACCCTGGCAACTGCAGGGGAACGCCTACATTAAAGGGAGATTGGTTGAAATTCAGAGGAATATAAATCTCCGTCGAATGCACTACAACCAGACGGAGTTTTTTCCAAATTGCCAGGTTTTTAGCTTCTTCATGCCAGACTCGCAGAAGCGGCAGAAACTCTTTGGCAATGTTGGGATATTCAAAAATCCGTTGTAATTCATCCAGGGTCACTACGAGCGGATTGTCGAGTTGGGCCAATAGGTAGGCTTGCAGGTAGGCGGTGCAGCTCAGTTTGCTACCCAAATCCTCATCCCAAAAGTGATCAATCTTAGGTTCAAGCCCCAGTTGCTGGGTGAGATTAGCGCAAAACCACCGGATAAATCGATCTAAGCTGGTCAGGTGTGACGCGTCGGCGTGCTGTAGATTCACCCGCACGTTCCGGTAAGCCTGAGCGTCTGCATAGGCTAGTATTCTGGACATCAGGGAGGTTTTTCCCCATTTACTGGGCGCTTTAATCCGGATCAAGGCCCCTGGTTTAACAATTTCTTCGTAGGCGCGTTCTTCCAGAGGAGGGCGCTCGACATAAAAGGGAGAGGCTAGTGGGACTGGGCCATCAGGAAACTCGGGAATAGGTAAGGAGTCATCCCCACTGCCGGATTGGGGGCGATTCGATTGGGGTTCTGGGGAAACTCCCCGGGTAATGATGGGGGATGAGATTAGCGATCGCCGCCTTAACGCTGATCGAAAATTATTCTTCGTGACTTTCTCGCCAAATACCTTGGAAAGGGTTTGCCACAACTGGGATCCCACTTCTCGGGTGTAATCGGCGTCATACCCAATCGCATTGGCAATCTCTTGATAAGTTTGTCCTGACCAAGCATGGCGAAATACGAGTTCCTGTAAGTCACTTAACGGGTCAGGTTGGAGAACCCCATCCAAAATTTCGAGGGCTTCTTCAGCAGTCATAAGCGATTGAATCTCACTGACAAAGCTTCCCTGTATAGATATAGACTTTTTATGGCTCTCAAAAGTGCCAGTTGCTCCGGATGAAGTAGCAAACAGAGGTCAAGCAATAGGCTCAGACTCAGGCCACGGCTTGAGCCTTCTTCACGGCCTAATGCTAGAGTAGCCGTCACCAGGGCGTCATCTAACATTAGGCCAAGTACAACCATCTGGCCGCAAATTGTGTGATCTTCTATAACGCCTTTGAAATCAGCCGCATCCTTAATGAACTGTTGCAGGAAGATCGGCAGTAGCCGCTTTAAGCCCTTATGGAAGGTGGTATCTCAATCGGTTTGGTCGTTATGACCTTCTTGGCCCTCACTTGCAGGGGTGAAGCATTTCGTTGAGAGACATTGGGAAAGCTGGAATAGTCCAGCGAAATGCTTCACCCCTACCCATAAACTTGAACGTCTTATTTAGTCCTGGATCCTAAGAAAAGGCATATGGGAAAAATCTCAAATTTGAAGACTCAGTTCTGACAAGCTCAACCGGTTAGAATCCGAATAAAGCTATCCATCCCTGCGTAATGTATGGGTACATTCGCAATCCACAGGGTGGATAGTTTTATTCACAGCCCTAGCAGACTTGTCTGGACTATTTCTCTATAAAAATCAGGAATTGCTATGTAGATTATAGAAGAAATTGATAGTCACCTCTTCAACTTTAATGACAGGCTTAAACAATTGATAC
>JAKSDM010000208.1 GCA_022360135.1 Pseudanabaenales cyanobacterium
GATATACAGAATCTCAATATAAACTGGTCAATGATTAGTATATATTCCAGCAAGTCACCCTACAATTGTAATGACGTAACGTTTCATGAAGCACCCCAACCTCCTGTGATTAAAGGGTTTCACTGGTAAGTCGGCTACAATTACCTATCCCTGTTTAGGGTGGCTTTTCAGCATGAAAATCTGTGTTCACCACTGCACCGGCAGTTCTAGCCCCCACAACAGGACCTATTCCATGCTTGCGAAATCCGTAAGCATGGACTTCTTTGCCACTGCGGCTGCCCTCATTGACGAGCATCACTACTGGCTTGCTCCAGGCTGAATTGGAAGTAGAGGGTGGACGGTCGCGAGCCGTTCCAGTAATGCTGAGACTCTTAGGGCTGTATATGTTTAGGTAGGAGGCAGACGCCCCACCCCACCCATCTCTTAAGTCGAGAATGAAACCGTCTACATCCTTTAGCTGATCGTAGAACAGCTCACGCTTAAGCTGTTTGTGAAATTTCTCACCAGCATAAGACCAGAGGTGAACATAGCCAATCTGCTTGCTGTCTTGCTCTATCACCTGAACACTGGCTTTCATAGCATCCAAAAACATTTCTGTACCGTCCAGCATTTGTGGCGTCACCGTGAGTTCTGTTTGGCTATCTGGAGAGCGCTGAATCAGAAGCTTAACGGGTTGCTCCGCTTTACCTAAAAAGGATTTGATGGGGTGAAAAGGCTGACCTTCAACGCTAAGGAGTTGATCGCCTACCAGTAATCCTGATGCTGCAGCCGGGCTACCATCAAGGACAGCCCTGACGAAAGTATTGTCACCCTGTTGTTTTGTAAAGACGCCAATACCGCTATATTGCGGTTTGCCATCGAATAGATACCCTTCTAGCTGCTGCTGCATCTCTGGAACTAGGGTAAAGAAGATACCCAAGAGTTGGTAGTAAGCGGGGTCTTCTGGCGTATAGAAATGAGTATGTGAGGTTTGCAGCTCAGAGAGCATCTGATTGATAATCTGAGCCAGTTCGACCTGAGATTGAACCTGGTTTGCTAAAGGCTGATATTCTGCTTTGATGTCGCTCCAATTGACACCGTTAAAGTCTGGATCGTAAAAGTTTTCGTTGACGGTTTGCCAAACTTGCTCAAAAGTGCTGAGTTGCGGCTGGCCTGTACTCGGTAAATTCGGAACCGCCACCCTACACAGAATCAGGATGAAAGCACCGGTCAATGAGATCGCGATAAAGCGGATAGGGCGTCTCAGGTTCAATTGCTGCATTCAAGTCATCAGATCTTGACTTGATATTAGACCATATACTGAACTGAATACTTCCTGCTAAGGCTTATCCTCGCTTTTGTCAGCCTGAATATTTTGGCGGCATTTTGAAAACATTGCTCCAATCGATAACTGGAACCGCATAACAAGTTGTTAGATCTACTTTGTCAGTCTATCTACCTCAAATGAGCTGAATATACTGATAGCTCGCAGCCTATCACACTAAAACGAGTGATTATACTGCAAACTATCCATATAATCCGCTCATATTAGGTGGATATACTGAAAGCTTCAGTATAGTTTCCCGCATTTCCCTAACACATCAGAAGACTTTGAGATGCAAGTAGGACATACGTTTTTTCTACTATGGGAATATTTAGGAATAACTTCAGGGGAATGAGAAGAGTCTGTAAAGATACACACACAGAGATAAAGTGTGAAGTTATTTACGTTAATACAGTGTTATTAATCGATTGACCGTCGCAATAATTAACTAGAGCAATTAGCTGGAGCCTGACTGAAATAGAAGCACTTCTCGTACCGCTTCAAGTTATCTTGTGAGGTAGAGTTTCGAAGCCTTTTACTGGGTTTACAGTATTTAAGACTGTAAACTTGGCGCTATTTGGATTGAATCGTTATCATTAATCACTTTGAGTAGTGCGCCATGACTAAAATGGAATCTTTCGTGGATCCGATGGCAGGCGGCCTAGTTGGAATTCTAGTGGATACAGCGAAGAAAGTAGGCGGTAACTTCGCTCAAGTATTAGGCGATCGCGCCAAAGCCTATGCCAGCTTAAAGCATTATGCTAACAAGTATTCAGCCTGCTACGGCTCCCTGAAACTATTTGGCATGCAAAGATCTGTTCCTTTGGAAACAATGGCGTATATTTTAAGGCGGGAAGCCTTACAGGGAAATGGTTCGAGCCCACAAGAGTTTCAGCCGATTTTGGGGTTAAATTTTTCCCGGCTTAAGTTATACGCCAAATTACGCGAACCGACAGACATAACCTTCTTGGTAAGGTTACCATCCGGAAAAAGCCCAATGATTAAATATATTAAGTACCTGTGCAGAAAAATTTACCTGACTTTTCCTGCTAAGTCCTACAACTCATGGTAGACAGTGCTTCTAGCCCATGGGGCAGCATTAGGGTAAAGTGGACTTCAACGATATCAGGGTAGAGTATGGAATCAGCGAGTTATGTGCAGAATTTGTTAGCGCGTATAAGTGATGGGCTAACGAGGGATGGCGATCGGTGAGACCTGATTCTTTACCCAGTAGAGATCCCAATCCTGGTTAAGTCTCACTGTTTGCAAAGCAGCCAGTGCATTGGCAGACTTCTCAGACCAATGCATTCCCTGATTTTTCTGACGTCGAGCGACAATCAAATCACACGCCTTCTCGGCATGAGCACTGCCAATATATTGGCGTTGACGACGGGTTTCATAATTGACGATGTAGGGTTTACGCGCAGATAGATAATCGATGAGTTCCTGGAGTTTCTCTTCGTTCTTCGCGCCAGAACGATAACCTTCGAGCGCTGCTAAGGCAGTCTCTACCTGACCTCACCAGAGGGAAGAACGTAACTGTTTGAGCAAATCTCGTTTGTCCTGACGAGACCGACAAATCATACTCGCGAAGTTAGTACATTTGTGGTTTAAGTGATACCAATCAAGTAATAGTTCTTTGGGTTGAAATTGATTGAGGGACTGCTTGAAAAATCCTCGAATCCAATTGGCTCCGTCTCCCAATAAAGTCACCCATCCACTGAGTCCACCACAGAGGAGCAAGAGCAAATAGAGTTGACTGAGCACCAAGCTTCCTGTCCCACTCAGATAACGATATCCCTGCTGTGTCGCCACTCTGGCCACCCGTAAACTCAACCAGCACTGACGTTGGGGACGCCGAACCAAGATATCGTCGGTGGCCACAATGGTTTGATTAGTTTGGATTTCAGGTCCCAATCGACGGAGTTGCTCAACCGTTAAGCAGTCTCTCTCATCCAGACGAGCTTGGAGCACTCGTCGCCAATCTTGCTGACTGACTCCCTCCGGTGGAGTAGGTTCAGCTTCAACTAAGACTTGCTCAACTGCCGCATTCAACTCTGACGACCAAGCTGCTGAGCGTTTAGGGACTGCAGCAGTGAGCAAATTGGCCTGGAATTGGCTCAAATCTCCTTTCTCCAAGCGCTCCACTTCCTCAGTCTCAACTGTGCGAATAACTTGACCGTGACGTTTCACTAAGTTGCGCACTTCGGTGGTCGAAATCACATCTGGTTCTTGACTTTGCCAGCTTAATAACCGTTGCACAGTGGCAAAAGACATATCTTGCGGCAGCAAGCAGGCCCATTCTTGTAACCCACGAGTGATAATCACCCCTCGATGCTCGGGCAATAATTTATTCCCAGGCATGGTATGCACCCGAGTGCTTTTGTTGAAACACACTTGACGACGCAGTTCGAGGATGCCCAAACGACTCGCCACTCGTTGCTGATCATAACCGTCCAGTTTCACCGTCTCTGGTCCCACTTGTGCTCGATAACTCTCTACTTGTTGCTGATCAGCAATCTCCCACTGAGCCTTCAACAATTCACCCATGACTTGATGACCCATCGTCAACGTTTGTTGTTCTAGAACATTTAAGCCCTTTTCCATCGGCAGGGAAGTTGACTCTAAGGTCGCTAGGTCGATGCGACTGATTTCGCTAGACGGAGCTTGAGTGCTTTCTTCTTCAACCCATCCGATGGTGATAAGCTAATCAGCATCTAAGTTGCATAAAATATAAATTGAAATCAGCTTGATCATCTACCCTATGCCAGCTAAAGGATTTTTAACTTCAGAGCAAATCAATAAATTACAAGAGA